>CAJOCN010000027.1 GCA_905233255.1 Paludibacteraceae bacterium | reverse complement strand
CTAATAACAGCGGGTTACGGATGGAGGCAAGGAAGAGTTTGACAGAGTCGAGCGCCGCGAACTCGTCCATAGCATTCGCCATCATACTGAGACCGACGAAGAGCATTCCGAAGCCTGTGAGGATACCGCCTGTTTTCTTCCATGCATCGCTCTTGGCGAACAGCATCATGAAGGCGCCGATGCCCGCGAAAGCGGCGAAAAGGACGGTGGTCGAGAGGCTGTTGGAGCCGGAGAGACCGAGCGCCACTAACTGGGCGGTGACGGTGGTACCGATGTTGGCGCCGTAGATGATGGTCGCCGCCTGAGTGAGGGACATGATACCCACGTTCACAAAACCGATGACCATGACCGTCACGGCGCCGCTGGACTGGATAGCCGCCGTGCCGAGCGTACCGATACCGACACCGATGAGTTTGTTGTTGCCGGTGTGAGAGAAAAGTTGTTTGAGCCGCCGCGAAGCCGCCGACTCCAAGTTACTACTCATCATCGTGCAGGCTACGAGGAACACTCCGATACCCGCCAGAAGAGTTAAGATTGCTGTTAGGATAGAGATTACATTTATCATATGGTCATTTACTACATGGTGCAAAGTTACAATAAATAATTGAAAATAAAAAATGAAAAATGAAAAATGAAAGAAAAAGCACACATTCTTGAAGAAAAATGCGCGTGGGCTTGCGTATGTCGAAAAAAAGCAGTACCTTTGCAAAATGAAATAAAATGAAAAGTGAAAAATGAAAAGTGAGAAGTATGTGATTTTATGCCTGTTGGCATTTATGGGAATGGTAATGACGGGGTGTCAGAGCAATGAGCCCCAGTTACGAAAAATGACCATCGATTTGGAAGTTCGTCAGAAAGATTGGACGTTTGACAAACAAGAGAACAGGTATTTCTGCCAGTTCGATGTGCCGGAGCTGACCGGTACGATATATAACTACGGCGAGGTTAGTCTGAACCGCGAGTATAACACCCGCACTCCCAATGCGTATCAGGTAGCGCTGCCGGAAACGACATACATGAGTGAGCAACTGACAGATAGCGTGGGAAACCCTGTTGATGAATACGCTTATTATCAGCAGCATGTAGATTACATATATGGCATTGGGTTTGTAGAGGTCGACCTGACAATCTCGGATTTCCTCTACGGAGGCTATCAGCCGGAGGACATGTTGTTCCGCTTGCAAATGACTTATTAGCAGTCAGTTATCACAACACCGATATACATATTAGGTCCCTGCGCGGCGGAAAGCCGTGAGCAGGTATTAGCGACCGCGCGCCAACTGAAAGAGGTGTGCGGGATGCCTTTTATTTATCGTGCAGGCGCCTGGAAACCGCGCACGAGCCCGCACACGTTCCAAGGTGTGGGCGAAGAGGCGTTGGAGTGGCTGCAAGAGGTGAAGGCGGAGTTGGGTCTGCCGGTAGCGACGGAAGTAGCGACGAAAGCGCACGTAGAGGCAGCGGTGAAGGCAGGGATCGACTATCTGTGGATTGGAGCGAGGACGAGTGCCAACCCGATGGCGGTGGAAAACCTCACCCCTGCCCTCTCCTCAAGAGAGGGAGAACAGATAAAAGGCCTCTTCATCAAGAACCCGGTGAATGAGGATGCAGGGCTGTGGCTGGGTAACATCGAGCGGTTAGAGAAGACCGGCGTGCCGGTGGTGGCGGTACATAGAGGCTGCGGACACCATCCGTGCTGGAGGATGGCACACCAAGTGCGGTTAGCGAGACCGGACATACCGATGCTATTAGACCCGAGTCACATGAGCGGCGACGCCAAGAGAGTGCCGGAGCTGATGCAGATGATCCCGCAGTTAGGTCTGGACGGCGCGATGGTGGAAGTACATTGCCGGCCGGAAGAAGCCCTCTCCGATGCCAAGCAGCAGGTGACGCCGAAGGAACTGATAAACCTCTCCCCCCGCCCTCTCCTCAAGAGAGGGAGCCAAGAGACCGAGTTGAACTGGTTGCGTGCAGAGATAGACGAGTTAGACGAAACCTTATGGGGAACGATAGCCGCCCGAATGGACGTAAGCAAACGTATTGGCGAATGGAAGAAAGCACACGGCGTAGCTCCACTCCAACCCGGGAGGTATGAAGAGATAGTGGAAAAATTAAAAGCCCCCCAACCCCCTGAAGGGGGAGGATTGCTCCGGACGGAGTTTAAGTTGGCACTATGGGAGATGATCCACGAGGAGAGCCTAAGGCAACAGGAGTGAAAGGTGAAAGGTGAAAGGTTAGAGGTTAGAGGTTAGAGGCGAAAGATGATAAAGGAGTTATATAAGAAATATAGGAACCTGATACTATACGGTATCATAGGAGGTTTCTGCGCAGGATTGGATTTCGGGGTATATACGGTACTCTGTCATTTCGAGGTAATGCCCTATCTATGGGCTAACGTAATCAGTATCCATGTGGGGATATTTACCTCATTTGGTTTAAACAGGAGTTTTAATTTCAAAGTAAAGGATCATCCCAAGACCCGTTTTGCCTCGTTCTACGCAGTGGGATTAGCGGGTTTGGGATTGAGCGAACTGATGCTATGGGGAATGGTAACCGCAGGCGGGATGAACGAGGTCGTTTGCAAGCTGGTCTCCATCGTAGTAGTAGCGCTATTCCAATACGTACTGAACAAATATATTACATTTAAAAGCGTGCGAGAGCACGGTAAAAACCAGTAATGAAAGATACGATTTATTTTGTCTTACCGGCGTATAACGAGGAGGAGAATATCGAAGATGTTATCCGTCAGTGGCATCCGGTGTGTGAGAAGATCAATGCAGAAGGTCACACCGCTCAGTTAGTGATCGCGAACGACGGCAGTCGCGACAACACGTACAAGATTCTGCTGGGATTGCAGAAGGAATACCGCCATTTAGTGGCTCTGGACAAGCCCAATTCGGGTCATGGATCTACCGTTCTATTCCTCTACCATTATGCGATAGACCATGGTGCGAACTATATCTTCCAGACCGACAGCGACGGACAGACTCTTCCCGAGGAGTTCTGGCCGATGTGGGAGAACAGAGAGAAATATGATTTCCAGATCGGTACCCGCGGCGGTCGTCAGGACGGCGCCAGCCGCGTGTTTGTAACGAAGACTCTCAGGCTGGTGGTATGGCAGATTTTCCACGTTTGGGTGAAAGATGCGAACACGCCGTTCCGGCTGATGAAAGTGGAGAAGTTGCAACCTATCCTGGATATTATCCCGAAGGACTATAATCTGGCAAACGTAGCGGTGAGTGCCATCGCTGTGCGATGGAAATACAATATCGGCTGGTACCCGATTACGTTCCGTCCCCGTCAGGGCGGCGTGAACAGCATCAATATGAAACGCATCTTCGGTATCGGCGAAAAGGCATTAATTGATTTCCACACCATCAACAAGTCACTAAAGAAGAGGAAGAGGAAAAATGAAAAATGAAAAATGAAAGATATTAGTGACAAGAAGGCGTGGTGGATTATCGGGATCATGGCATTTGTGTTCATGATCCCCCACTCCATGGCGCCGTGGGGCAACGGCAATTATCCCACGGATGTGAGTGTCTATAGCCGTTGCGCAAAGTGGATGAGCGACGGGCTGGTGATGTACCGCGACATGTTCGACCACAAGGGTCCGTTGGTTTACCTGACATATCAGTTGTTCACGAGTATAGGCGGGCTGCAGGGCGTATGGCTGTTTGATATTCTGATTGCGGGAGTGATGATGGGTCTGTTCTACCGCATCGGGCGGCTGTACAACGACGAGAAGCAGTCGTTGATCATATCGCTGCTGATGGGGATGTACATGCAGCTGCCGTTCGTAGATGGCGGAGGTCCGGAATGGATAGCCGCTCCGTGGTGCGCCTATTGTTGCTACGTGATGGCCAAGCATCTGAAGGACGGCGGGTATTTCTCGTTCGCGGAGATGGGAATGTTGGCGGTGTCGGTAGGCGTATGTCTGATGACCAAAGCGAACACCAGCGCAGGTATTATCCCGATTGCGGCATACGCGCTGTACCACCTGATCCGATATTGGAACGGACACGTGTTCCTGCGGTATGCCGGGGCCGTGACAGCCGGGTTAGGAGTCGTGTTGGTACCCATCGCCTGGTGGCTGTACAAGGAGGGCAATTTCAACGAGTTTATCGATTGCTACCTGCGATTCAACCTGCACGGCTACGGAGAACAGACCGGGTATGGACACTGGATCGGGCTACGGGATATCACGATGGTATGTGCTCCGGGATTTGTGTTCTACGGAGTGTACATGGCTTTCCACCGGAAAGAGAGATGGGATGCCTTTTGGCTGAGTATGGTATTCCTGTTCTCGGTTGTACTGAACGCCTATATCAAGAACGGCTATCCGCATTATGTGTTCCCGTGTTTAGGTATCTTTGCAGTACTGTTATCCGGCGCATGGGCGGAAATCCGGAATCATAAAGCACTATATATCAGCATATTGGTCCTCTGTATCAGTATCGGTATCGGAGTATTAGGCGTGCGTAGTTATTTCCGTTTATGCCCGTTTGACAAGAGCCAAGACGAGAAGATAGCCGGTTTTCTAAACGAGAACAGAGGAGAAAGTGAGTATGTGATGGTGTATGGGTTTGACGACCGCTCCATGTGGCCTATCAATGCGCCGGAGTATAGTCTCAACTACAGGCTATGGCTGAAGGTGGAAGGCAAGCCTGCCAGCCGCTATTTCTACGCTCCACCGGGGATGAAGGACGAGATGTATCAAGAGTCATGGCAACAGATAACGGAGCACGCTCCGCGATGGGTAGTAGCTCACGAACAGAACAGCGAGGATATCCTACGTCTGGGATACGAGATATACAAACAAGAGCCGGAAGGCTACCAAATATTAAAGATGAAAGATGAAAAATGAAAGATGATATGAAATACGATTATTTGATAGTGGGTTCCGGTTTGTTCGGAGCAACGTTTGCCTACCGCGCGAAACAGGCAGGTAAGACATGTCTGGTGATTGACAAACGCAGCCATTTAGGCGGCAATGTGTATTGCGAAGAGACAGAAGGCATCCATGTGCACAAATACGGCGCGCATATCTTCCATACGAGTAACAAAGAGGTGTGGGATTTTGTAAACGGCCTCGTTCCGTTTAACCGCTACACCAACTGCCCGGTTGCCAACTACAAAGGCGAACTCTATAACCTGCCGTTCAACATGAACACGTTCAGCCAAATGTGGCACGATGTACATACGCCGGACGAGGCGAAAGCGCGGATTGAGGAACAACGCCGTGAGGCAGTGGAAGCACTCAACGGCCGCGAGCCGCAGAACTTAGAGGAACAGGCACTATGTCTGGTAGGAAAAGATATATACAAGAAGCTCATCAAGGAATATACGGAGAAGCAATGGGGCCGCGACTGCAAAGAGTTACCGGCGTTCATCATCAAACGACTGCCGGTTCGGTTTGTATTCGACAACAACTACTTCAACGACCTGTACCAAGGTATTCCTATCGGCGGCTACAACAAGCTGATAGAGAAATTGCTGGAGGGTATAGAGACGAAGACCGATTGCGATTTCTTCACGGAATACAAGGAGAGCTGGCGTGAGATAGCGGACAAGTTAGTCTATACCGGTCCGATAGACGAGTATTTCGGGTATCAGTCAGGCAAGTTAGACTGGCGCACGGTTTCCTTCAAGACGCGTATAGAGGAGACAGCGAACTATCAGGGCAACGCCGTGATCAACTACACCTCGCATGAGAAACCCTATACCCGCGTGATCGAACACAAGCATTTCGAACTGTTCGGAGAAGAAGTGTATAAATATCCGAAGACGGTAGTCAGTGAGGAATACAGCACGGAGTACAAGCCGGGCATGGAGCCATATTATCCGGTGAACGACGAGCGCAACAACGCGCTCGCGGAGCAATACCGGGAGATGGCAGCGAAAGAGCAAGGCGTCATCTTCGGCGGCAGATTAGCCGAATACAAGTATTATGATATGGGACCGGTGATTGAGAAAGTGCTCAAGCTTTCGCTATAAAGTAGCAGCCTAGCATCACCATCGTTACTCCTATCCATTGCATCACGCCGACGGTCTCATGAAAGATGAAGACGCCGGAAAGCATGCCGAAGACGAAACCAAGGCTGGTAAGCGGATAAATCTGCGAGAAAGGATATTTATCCAAAAGCCAGAGCCAGAAGAGGTTCGCCGCAATGAGGAGCACAACGCCGATGAGTAGCCATGCGTTGAGAATCACGTGGTGCCAGATAAAAGCCCCGGTCCACTGCCAAGCAGGCATATCTTTCATACCGAGTTTCAGGAACACTTGCCCGAAGACCAACATCGCGGTCTGAAGCAGCATCATTAGAATCATTGTAACCATAGTCGTATAGCTTATTTCCAACGATAGGCGATACCGAGAGATATACGCTGCGGGTAGAACGCAACGTTGTTGAGGTCGGTGCCTTTCGTGTTCTTATAATATCCGAATATATCGGATAGACTAATCAGATAATTGGCACCTATCTGGATGCCGATCGGGAACTCATAGTTGGCATGCACCATGATACCGGCGTGGTTATCGTGGAGGGCCACATAGAACGGCTGCGCCGTAGTAGCGGCGTTGATCTGCTCGGTGTTGGAATACTGGCCTTTATTACTGGCAAAGGTAAAATGTGCGAAAGGACCGCCTCCGACCGACCAATACCCTTTCTGGAGATTGCCTAAGCGGTACAAAAAGAGGACGGGTATATCCATACCAAACGCCCACAGATGATTGGTAGCATCATCTATACCGAACTGGTTCTGCTCCGCGGTAAAGACAAGACGCGCCTGAATAGCGAAATGGCGTGTGACCATGAAATCCATAAAACCGCCTATCTCCGCTCCGACACGCATATATGAGGAAGTGGTTTTGATCTTCGATCCCGTACGAGTAGAGGTCAGGAAATTACTGAGGTTCGCGGACGCCAAGACACCCATCGTGACGATCTTCGGTATCTTCTCTTGATCGAGGGAGTCGAGTCCTTGCTCCGAAATCCATTGTTTGGCTTTGGGCGAAAGGATGGAGTCCATATATGCGCCGGCTTTAGGCATCGGTGCATCTACGATCTGATCTATCTGCGAGACCTGTGTCTGCGCCTGCGCGGAATAAGGAGCCAGAACCGCTGCGCTAAAAGACAAAAGACAAATTACGATAGGTCGAATGATTTTCATATATTCTCCTTTCTTTATAATGCAAAACGCACAGTTATTTTGACGCCGTTACGTCCCCACCCGCCTATCCGACGGCGCGCATGTACCATCTCGCCGTTGGCGTTCCGGACCATAATCGGCAACTCATAATCATTATATGTCAATCGGCGTACATAGTCAATACGAATAAATTTGAGGATGTTCTCAAATCCGGCAGTGAGCTCCATGTACGGCAGTTTGCCGATCGGAGACGATGTTGCGCCGGCGGTAACGATCGTCGGATCCGCCTGGTCATAGATGAAACCGGATTCGTTATTCGGCAAGGCGTAGAGACCTTCGTTTCCTGCGAAATACGGGTTGTTCTTCTTGGTCAGACCACCATAGATGATGGAGAAAGAAACGACTCCACGGAGTTTGAGACGGTTAATACCCGGAATACGGTTAAGGATCCATCCCTTGAAGAAATAGGTAGCATAGAGACTGACGTACGCATCGAACATGAACTCCATCGGTTTCATAAGGTTGAACGCGTTCTTACCGAGAAGGATAGAGGTACTGGTCTGCGGGAAGAAGAGTTTGGTGAACGGCACTTTCTGCCATACATAACCGGTCTGCAGGCGTGCATCGAGGTGACCGAAAGAGGAGAACCAGAATCGCTTCTCCGCCGTTAGTTCCGTCCGGTTATAGAAAAATCCCTGTCCTTTCACGCCGGAAGCATCGGCAAGGATACGGTCGTCAATATAACCTATCTGATGGCGGATGGAGATGACCGGAGCGTCTTGCTCCAAGGTAAAGGGAGTCTCGACACCCATACGGTTCATGAGCATCGTTGAACCCGGCATATAGCGCAACTCCGCCGTGAGTTGGTAGTTATGAAAAGCGTTCTGGTGGAATTGGTTTTGCGTGGAGACGGTCGTATAATGGAGTGTATCCTGCCATACGACGCGATCGTAGCGCATCGCTCCCGCCGCCTGGTTATACTCATAATCGAAATAGGTCTTGAAAGACAGGTGGTTAGGGAACTCCTTGTAATACTGCAGACGTGTACGGAATATATACTGGAGATTAGGCATTGTGGGCGTACCGGTCGGGATAGACATAATGATATTATCCCTATCGATGACACCGGTCTGCTGTCCGGGCTGCTCTACATCGTATTGCGCCGTAAGGGAGAGATAGTCGCGTAGAGGCTCGTAAATATGATAGCGCTTCTTATTAAAGGAATAGATCAGGGTAGCGTTATATTTAGGCAGCAGGTCTTTGGTTCCAAACGCCACATATCCGGAGAAGAAGACTTGGGGATGGAGGTTCGCCGTGGTCTGTCCGCCGACACGGAGACGAACACCCTCCAGCATATTCCAGCTGATGGTGTTATAGATAGGTCCGAAGTCCCATTTAGACTCACCCCATCGGCTGGAGGGCACAGTAGGCACATACTCCGTAGTCATCGCATCGACGAGCATCAGGAGGGAGTTGAACTTAGGCGTCCGTTTGAACTCATCGACGAGGTCCATCACCGAACTCTCATAGAAAGAGAGAGGTTCCGGACGGTGGTCATCCCAGTACTTGAAGTCCTCCCGGATGGAGATGGTATCATAGGTCTTGATGGTATCTACCTGCGCCGTATGAGAGAATGTCTCGGGGGTAAACTCCGTATCGAAATCAAAGTCCGTATATATCTTCGTTTGCCGCGCGAGGAGGGTTCGTTTCCTATTGGTAAGATAGAACTTACAGAACGTACTGGTGCGTCCCGGCGCCCAGAGGCCGTTGTCAAGTTTCTTATACTCATGCTCCACCGAGTAGTTGGAAACGAAGTTGAGGTTAATGTGCGGCGGGATGTTAATGGCGTATTTCTTAATCTTATACGTACTATCGTTCATGATATAGAGGTGCCCGGTGAAGGAATAGGACTCCGAGTTGACGGGCACGAAGGCGAGGTCAATCACCGAGTCCCCGTCCAGTTGGATTGTATCCATGATATAATATTGGTAGTACGAAACAGCGAGCGTAGAGGATACCGGCGAGACGAAGCGGTTGAAAAGGAGCTTCATGTTATCGTCGTATATATCAACGTCATTAAAGACCGCCTTCATATTGGTCTCAAGGGACTGCGTGGAGAGAAGAGACTCGAGACCGAAGACACGCTCCCGCTCCAGTAGTTTCTTCTCGCGGTGAGGCCGGGATTGATAAAACTCCTTGCCTAATTTCTCACGGATAGAGAGAGTGAGCGCAGGATAGACCTCAGTCGTATCAATATATTTCTCAATGAACCGGAAACTCTTCCACAGACCTTTCTGGAAATTAGGATTGAAATTATCCAGCGCGAAGGACATACGATGGTATGTACCGGCGGTATAATGTCCGGCGGACTTGACTTGGAAGGAGTCCTTGTGAGCGATGACGTTCCTGATGAGTTCGACCGCCGGGTTGCCCTTACGGCGGTATTTCTGCTTACGGTTCTTAGGAGTAACAACAATATCCTGGAGGCCATAGACATCGGGTTTCATCTTGACCTTAATATTCTTCCGATCCTGACCGGCACGAACGGTGTACATCTCCGTTTTGTAGCCCATCATCTGGAAATTGATGGTGGTATATCCGGAGGGGTTGGAGATGGAGAAATTACCATCCAGATCGGAGGTTGTGCCATACTGAGTAGCCAGCGATCCTTCGCTGGAGGGCTTGATAAAATAAATCTGTACGAACGGCAGTTTCTCGCCCGTATCCGCATCTATTACCACGCCGGAGACGGAGGTCGTTTGCGCCACCATCTCTATTGCGCCCGCGAAGAGCGCTATCATCAATCCTAATACCTTAATACCTTTCACTTCTTAATTCGTTTCGTTACTCATTTCCCATGCTTCAAGCGATAGGACTCCTGAATATCCTTATAGCGGAGGATCACCTCATCAATCACGTTCTCCCACGAGCGCGCGATAGTAGTAGAAGCTTTGTCTCCCACCTTCGTGAGTACGTCGTGGTGCTCCATCAGCCATGCGAGGCGGTCTGCGTATGCCTGTATATCATTCGGCGTAAGGAATCCGTTGACATCCGGCTCAATGACCTCCGCCGCCGTAGAATCCTGCAACATGAGTGCCGGGGTGTGCATCGCCGCCGCCTCGCGCACCACGAGGGGCGCATTATCATATAGCGAGGGGAAGAGGAAGAGGTCTGCCGCCGCATCGATACGTTTGAGTCGCTCGCGGTCATGAATATTGCCGAGGAGAGTGACATGATCCTGCAGTCCTAATTCCTTGATCTTCTGGCGTATCTCGCGCACTGCATAACCGGTACCGACCATAAAAAGATGGAACGGCCGCTCTTTGACAAGCGCCAGTGAATCGAGAATAAAGCCTATATTCTTCTCCCAGATATGTTGCCCGACAAAGAGGAGCATCGTCTCATTCGGAGCCATACCCAACTCCTCGCGCATCTGCGTACGCATTTCTCCTATAAGACGCACGGGCGTAGAGAAATCGTTTCCGTTCTCTACCACCTCCACGTGTCCGGTATAGCCGTATTCCCGGAGGGTCGGTTCTACCGCAGCCTGCGGGATCCATACCTCATCGGCTTTCTCAAAGAAATCCACCACCTGCCGGATCATCCAGTCAACAACCTTTTTGTTGGGCACATTGTGCTCAAAATCCTGGCGGTACTTGGAGTGGAAAGTAGCGACGAGGGGTATATTCTGCTTTCGTGCCGCGCGGTACGCCAAAGAGCCCGAAGTAAAGGGGCAGTGGGCATGGACGAGGTCGAAGCGCATCTTCCTCCAGTTACGCCAGAACGCTGCATCGGCGTACGGCAGTCCGTAGCGATACGGATGTCGGAATGGGATCGGCACAGAGACATACCGGTTAATGGGGTACGGAGCGGCGTCTATCACCTCTCCTGCCCCAGGGGCGTAAGGAGTAATGACGCGGACGTCATATCCCTTCTCATGCAACCAATAGGCGTAGTTTTGCGCCGTTAATGCCACTCCGTCCAGAATAGGCGGGAAATTATCATTGAATATACCGTACATCGGACTATCTACAATTTACAATTTGCAATTTCGGGCTGCAAAGGTACAAAAAAAATCCCATATACGCAAATGTAAGTGGGATTTTTTCTAAATTATGCTCTAAATTCGTTATTGAGCGATGAAAATACCGGATTTAATTTTCTTTCCGTTGCTCAGGAAGAGATAGATGTATGGTTTGCCGAGTTCGACATCTATCACTAATCCTTCTCCCGTACTCAATACGTCGTTGAGAACATCCTTGCCCTGCATATCCGCATAGACCTCAATGTAGTTCGGGTTCGCTTCGGGGATTGGAGTCAGAGACGGATCCAGGAGTACCTGACGGTTGATATCATAGAGTGCGAATCGTACACCGGAGCGGATGGAAGCCACGAACATCTGGGCTGCGCCCGGCACACGCTTGATGAGGACATCATTAGCGGTAGCCTCCTGGCTCTTATCCAATGCCTCGCGGATGTACACCTCATATACCTTGGTATTACCGGCAGCGGCTTGCACCGTGATGCGGCAGGTGTCACCGGCTTGGCTGACCTCACCGACGGTCGGATCCGAAGCATTCTCGGAAGCCTGTTTAGCCGCGATAGACGGTGTAGCAGCGCCCTTATATACATCGTAGATATAGAATGTCTGATCCGGATCGAAGCCCTGGAGCGTATCGCCATCTACCGTAATCCATGCCAGGTCAGCGTTGTTGTCCTCACCTACCTTCTGGTTGATGAAGTAGGACTTCTGCTTACCGTTCTGCGCGGTGACGGTGATACTGAGGGTATGGCCATCCGAGATAGTACTCTCTGCGGTAGCCAGACTGTCACTCAGTACATAGGTGAGGTCGTCGATCGTGAAGAAGTCCGCCTCATCCGTGCCGTACGGGTGAACATAGGTATATTCCGCTACGGAAGGAGTGAAGTTCTCCAATGCCGCTTCGTCGAGATAGATCGCCGTGAGGTTGTTGTCGCCCGGCTTGGTATAGGTGAAGGTAATGAAGTACGATCCCTCATCCTTGTTCGGCGCTACGACAATAATCTCCCATCGGAGACTACCATCCTCCAATTCCGTGGTGTCCACTCTGTACGTCTGGAGACTATCCGCAAGGTCAATCTCCATCTTCGGGAGGAGGCTCTTTTTATTCATACCCGGCTCGTAGTTGAGATCCACGGTATAGGAATCCCAAGCGGGGTTGAAACGGAACTGGTTCACCGATACGAATGCCTCTACCGTGTCGGTAAGGATGATGTTATTGAGTCTTGTGTTGCCGGAGAGCACGCGCTCGAAGGCTATCGTGTAGCTATGGGAATCCTCCTCTTTTCTCGACTCAGCCATTACCTCGATACGAACGGTATCGTTCATTACGCGGATCTCATAGCTCTGTGCCTCCTCTTTCTTGATGACGGAGACTACAGGGATAGCGGAGTTACTCTCGATCTCCACCTTGTAGCTGTACCGCTCTGCATCGAAGTTAGCCAGCGGCTTACCCTCCAGCATGATCATGTTCAGGTTGGCCTCTGACGACGGTTCAACCGGGTAGTGGATAATGTACGAGCGTGAGAAGCCACTGGCGGCAGTGACTGTGATAACATGTTTGTATCCGAGCGATTTGCCGGAGAGCGAATCTTGTACAACGTAGGTTACTGTATCCTGATAATCGTCACCCAGACGCGCCTCAACGATCGGCATATCACCATTCAGAGCCTCAGCTTCTTCAGCCGTAAGCGTGCAGTAATACTCCTCCTTGAGAGGCTCGAAACCATCAAGCGCCTTTAAGGCACCGTTCCTATCCTTGCTGATAAGAATACCATCAAGCTTATTGTTATCCGATTTGCGGATACGATATGAAACCGTGTACGTATTGGTACGTCCGCTCTGTGCGGTAACAAGCGTCTGGTGCATTCTCGTCATGTTGATTGAATCGATGGTATCGGTTACGACTTGGATAGACGGCCAAAGACCATCTCCTGCGTAACGTTCGTCACCATAACTAATCTCCGGGAAGTTAACAGAGCCCACCGGCAGTTCGCGGTTGTAGAAGAACTTAGTCGGACTGAAGCCCTCCAAGACATCCTCTACACCCTTGTACAACTCAGTGATGAGTTCAAGTGTATCAACATTCGACGGTGTACGGAGGAAAGTGATGACGTATTTCTCCGTGACAGTCGGATCTTGTGCAGTTACGGTAATGGTAGCTTGGTTCTTATCAGGCTCCACTGCCACTTCGTATTTCGCGAGATCATCCTCGAGGTCTGCCTCTATTTCTGCGGTGGTCGGGAGTTCTTCCTCCATCGTCAGTTTATCAAAGATATAATAGTGGGTGCTCGGTGAGAAGTTCTCTACAGGAACAGTCTTCACACGAATCTCGGTGAGGTTCGTAACCTGCGGCAGTTTGTGAATAAGATAAACCGTGTAGTTCTTCGTCGTTGTTTGATCAGCAGCCGTCACGGTGATTACTACCGTGGTCTTGGCATCTTCTTTTGTTACCGATGTGCTAACGGCTTGTCCCTCAGCCTTTAGGCGTGTGGATACATTCGGTACCGAATCAGCCGGCACGTTAATCTCATAACTATTCATACCCGGATCAAAAGGCTTGATATTGGGGTTCAACTCACGACGGAAGTTAATGATCTCGCGGCCATCCAGTAGAATGTCAGCCAAATCTGCGTCGTTCGATTGAGACTCCACGAAGATATTAACCGTATAGTCCGCAGTAGTACCATCCTCAGCCGTTACACGGAGGATATAATTGTACTGATGCCCCTCGGAAACGACTTGTTTAATCGTATCTACCTTCTGGAAGAAGCGATCCTCACAGGTATAATTGATACTGATCTCATCATCGCGTTCTACCGATGTAGAATAGTAGTTACGGGTCGGTACAAAATCCGGCAGCGGTTTGCCATTGACGAAGATTCCGGTCAACTCTGTGCAGCGACTCTTTTCGTCATTGATAGTTACCTTATAGGTCGTTTTTGCATCACCCTTCTCATTGGTAACAACGATTACGGAAGGCTCGCCATTGAGTGTACCCGGGGTTACGTCAATCGTCTGGCCCTTATGACCGGCTGCATAGGTGAGATCCGGCATCTTGGTGTTCTCGGTCTTAGGACCATTACCAATCGGCAGTGTGATTGTGTAATCCGTAATATCCGGGTAGAACCCGTCAATCTTAACGCTATCCAGCATGATGGAATCCAAAGTAGAACGTGTATCCATCGGATGCAACATATGGAAGGTATAAGTACGTGCGTTCCCGTTAGCCGCTTTCACATTCAGTTTGAACTCAGCGCCACCGGTGATCGGCGTCATCGTAGAGACAATCGTCTGCGATGCTTCACCCGGTACAGCCTCCATAATCTGGGTTGTATCAGCGTAAACCGGGTATGTTACTTCATTGTTGGCCGGATCAAAGTCTGCCAACGGCTTACCCTCCACGAGAACTTGTTTCAGTTTGTCATTGGAAGAGAGGTCGGTAGGATACGAATACTCATACGGTTCCTTTCCGGGTACCGTCCAACTCATACCTGTCGGAGTTTGAACGAAACGTACCGAGTCTGCATCATATTGGCGGGTAAAGCTTACCATCTCCGGTTTTGCAGCCTTAATTGCATAGTTCGTTCCGCCGAAGCCCGTCAGAGCCTCGCTATCTCCGTTCACGTAGAAAGAACTAATCTGACCACCGGTTGGAACAGTCGATTTTTTGAGCGTGAAGGTATAGGTGTTCGTCGTTTTGCCATCCTCCGCAGTAATCTTCACAATCGCGCTCGTTGCGGTGTATTTGAGATCTACTGTCTGGTTCAGCATTTTGTCTTCACCTGTACCGTACTTAACTACCGTGAAGGTCGGCATCGTATCCGCTTCGATGGTATAGTTCAACTCGCTTGCTTCAAATGGTTTGTCGAAACTTACAGCATTCTCGTTGCGATCCTCTGCGCTAATAGACTCCGGTTTTGCTTCCGTACTGAGTTGCTGACGGAAGACATAAACCTTAGTCATTGGTAACCGTTACCGTCACTGCGTCGCCTTGCTTCGTGATAGTGAAACGTTGGTTGTCACTCTCAGGAGTGATCTTCAGAGACGGCAGCTGACGAGTTGCAAAAGGCAGATGTACGAACGTAGTATCACCGGCTGTATTCACGGTTTTGGAGAAATTACCGAAGGATGCCGTGTAGTTCAGAGACTCTTCTGCAGCACGTTTGAGGATTACGAAATAGATGGTACTATCACGACCTTCAACGAGCGCGTTCTCACCATAGTTCACTACTTTTGCGGTCAGTTCACCATCGATCCATTCGCCATTATTGAGCCACTCGATGGTCTGCGTCTGGTCATGCACGGCTCCGGTGAACTTCAGTGCAGGTATGCCAACGATTTCTTCATTTGCCCCCAGCGTATAGGTGAAGGTATTTCCAGATTTAACTGCGTTATTGCCATTTACGGTAGCTGCTGTGATGGCTGAGTTATACACAAATCGAATGTTCCTAATTTGGAGGTCTGCATTACACGATTTCTCTCCATCGTAATTATTTATCCAGTTTGGATAATCCACCCATTTTTCGCCTATACCCATGAAGCCACCTTCATATCTTCCATCGCCTATTTCACTTGCACAGAGTAGAAGATTCAGCTTTTGCATTGTAAACTCATAGGATAGATTTTGTGTTTTGGTTTTCCAATCCCCGAGATTGGTATAATCGCCATCCATTGTGTATTCTACAGAGTTTGTTGCTCCATCTCCAATAGCAATCCATGCTTGCCATTTACTTATATCATACGTAATTATGGGTTTATAATCAAAGGCAAATTGCTCAGGGGTATTTTTAAATTCGATACCGGAATTTACATCTTTTGCAAATTGAATGTTTGTACCACCTCCGATTTTGACACCTTCATAGAGGCTCATAGAACCTAATGTCATTGCACCGGGGACAGAACTATTCAAAGCACCTCCGCGCACTGTAGATAAGATTAACTCCTTGTCGTTTATGCGATTTACTTCCTTACCTGTATAGTATACAAAGTGTGATACCTCTGCATTATAGTCTATACCGGCAAACAGATCTGCGGGTACAACCCATCCTTTCGGTTTATATCCAGTTGGATTCTTTTCCCCTTTATCAGTTATTTTACTTCCAGTAAGGTTAGAATTCCAGAAATGAGCTTTTTCTGTTTGCACCCAATTAAACGTAAACGGCCATTCGTCCTCATTGTAGAACCAGCAGACGGAATAGGTCTCGCCGCCGGGAACGGAGAAGGTCACTTGTTTCTTCTTCGCTGCATCAGTGGCAAAGGTAGCTGCGATGGTGTTGCCAGAATAGTCCTTCGGCTGATCCGTTACATTAACGATGTAATTATATACATCGGGGCGGAAGTTCGGAACGGTAACGCCTTTGAACTTGAGGTCTTTGAGTTTACCGATAGTATCCGGCTTCACGTACGGAGTGATGGTATATTCTACATCTGCGGCTCCGGTGCGATTAGCTACTGCAATGATCTTTGCGCCACGACGAATACCGCCCTTGAAGAGCACCATTGATTGCTCGTCGTAGTTCTTATGTACAGAGTCGATGGCGAAAGAAGTAGCGCCTACCGGCAGTTCAACGATATTGTTACCTTTCACAGGAACGAAATCCTTCTTAACCGGCTCTGCACTACCGATCCGGTAGCTATATTCAATCTTCGGAACGATATTTTCACCCTCCGGCTCTGCTATATTATAGCGGATGGTATAGGTACGGAAATCGCCGTTCTGAGCTGTAACCGTGATCCTGGTTACGCCGGTAATCGGGGCATCCACAAACTGGATGAGTTGGTGCTCGTCAGCCGGCTCGTACTCTACGGAATAAGGCTGTGTTGAGCCGAACGGCATATCGAAGATATACTCTAGCGAATCCACACTATGTGCCACTCCGTCGATCTTCAGGCTTCCGAGTTTGGTATTGGACGAAAGCGTAACCGGGAAGTTGATTGTATAGGTCTTCGAAGTCGTACCGTCCTGTGCATCTACCTTTATGGTCGTTGCCTCGTTGACTCTACCAAAGGTAGTGGTGATCACCTGGTTATCCAATTGTCCCACTGCGAAAACATTCGGAACGACGGTAGTGCCTACCGGCAGTTCGTACGTATAGGAGAGTGTATTCTGGTCGAAATCCTGATACTCCTTACCATTAATGTAAATCTTCTGCAAGTTTGCATTATGGCTTGGTACGCGCGCGTACCTTATTTTATAACGCGTTGAGTCCTTGCCATCCTCTGCCATTACGAGTACTTCCTGCAACGAATCCGAGAGATTAGAAATCATCACTTTCTGGTTTTCTCCATCCTTTGCGAACGGCAGGAGTTTCGGCAGGGGCTCACCCTTTCCTATCTCAATAGGATCGCAGGTGAGGATTTGACCCTTTACAGCACTTTCTGCCTTTTTATTCTTGGGTGCAATGGGCAATGCAGAAGTGGTCTCCGGATAGAAGACGATGTCGGAGGAGCTTCCCTCCGTCCGTATTTTCTCTAACAATGCATCGCTATGCTTTGCCAGCGTGTATTGTACCGTGTAAGTCTGGTCAAAACCGGCATCTTCTGCGCGTACTTTGATTTCCCATTTACCTTCAGCTACTTGGCCAAAGAAGACTACCTGCGTTTTCTCAGAAACTTCATAGCTTAGTTCCGGATAATTCTGTCCGGCGGCAAGATCGTACTGATAGTCCGTTGTATCCGGGTGAAAACCGGCAATAAGAGTTCCGTTTGCCTTGATGCTCTTCAGTACAACAGAGGAGGAAACAGTGAGCGTGAACTCGAAATCATAGGTTACCTCATTTCCTGCCTTATCCTGAACGGTGATATAAGCGATGGATTTATTGGCGGTTTTCTTCCATAGCAATGTATCCTTTACGTCCGTTACGCCGTCCTGGAGTTCGTAGATAATCTTCGGAAGCGCGGCACGCGTAATCTCATAATGGAAGACATCTTGGTTAAATTCCATGTAGCGATGGGCTTGATCCTCTACATCGAAATAAATTCGCTGCAGTTTCAGGGAAGCAGGAACAGCTTTCATAAACTCAATCGAGTACGTATTTTCCGAGCCATCCTCCGATTGCACGCGGATGGTAGCCGTACCCTCAGCATAAGGAGCTGCTATGGTAACTTGCTGACCCGCCGATGCATCTGCTACGATACGCGGGCAAGTAGGTGCTTGGAGGTAGTGGATATAATCGGTAGAGTCCTTTCTATATCCATCCAATGGAATCGTATCTGTGCCATAAGCAAGACGGATATTCGCCAACTGGGTGTTATTCGAAGCCGGCATGATGAAACGAACAGTGTATGTGCGTTTCGAACCGCTCTGTGAAACCACAAGACGCACCGTACGCTTATTGAGGAAACTCTCCACTTGCTGCGTTGCCTCGGATTTATCCCATGTGACAACCGGCAGATCCGTTACGCCCATAGCTAAAGTATCTATATAATCCAGTTTCTCCGGATCGAAGCCACGGATCGCTTCTCCATCCACATAAATCATCTTCAGGGCTGTGTTGTAAGATACATCTACCGTGAAGTGGATTGTGTACGTACGGCTGGCACCATCCGTCGGAATAACGGTTATCTTGTAGTTTCCGGGCACTTTGGCAGGAGGAGCAATAGTGGTATCCTGATACTCCGAGCTGTTGAGAGACAGGCTTACCTGCGGCACTGTGTCTGTACCGATTCCCAGTTTCACCCAGTATTCCTTTACCTCCGGGTCAAACTCTACATTCTGTCCCGCTTTATTCTGGAGCGAAGCACCGTTCACGGAGAGAGACTTGAGGCGGTTGTCGGTAAACGTTTTTACGGAGAACGCAATATTATAGATTTTGGTTTCTCCGTTTCCGGCTATCACCGAGAGAGAGGTCGTTCCGTTGATACCACGGGTAACGGTTTGTACATTCTGGAAGTCATCTCCCGGAGTCCAAGTGATCTCCGGTAACTCAGTTGTACCTACCGGCAACTCGTATGCATAGGAGGTTACATTCGGGTCAAAACCTTCCAGTGCCTGACCACCGATTTGGATACCTGCCAACTTGGTATTGGTGGACTTAACGGTGGAGAAATAAATCTTATAGATCGACTCATTCCCATTAGCAGCCGTCGCCTTAATACGGGTGATTCCATCCAACCCGCCGGTAACAATATCTACATCATTTTGATACTGGTCTCCCTTCACCGGAGTAATCGTCGGCAGTTCCGTAGTACCCATCTTGAGGGTCACGTAGTAGACCATGTTCTCCGGCGTAAAGTCGATCTGCGTCGAGTCGCCTGCTTGTGCAGGATTGACCTTCTGAATTTGACTGCCCTCGATCTTGAGGTCGCCGAGATACGAATAGGAGGATGCCTCCAACTTGATTGTCAGACGATATTTACGCGGGGTCTGGTTACCGGGCGTGGTGACAGCGAGCTCGATGACCGAACCGTTGATGGCGTCACCGGTAGGCATGTTAGCCGGGGTGATAGTCACCGTCTGACCGTCGTACTTCTTCACCGCCGCCACAGACAAACTGCTCGTGCCGACCGGCAGAGACACTTTGTAGGAGAGCTGCGAGGGACTGAAGCCCGGCAGGTCATTGCCGTTCACCTTGATGCCGGCGAGGTTATTATCCGCCAGTTGGGCAATCGTGAACGAAACGGAATACGTACGGGTGTCGGTTTTGTTCGGCGCCGTTACCCTGATCGTTGCCGAACCGGTAAGGGACGTAGCCTGCGTAATCTGTACCGTCTGACCGTTCTCCTGGGTCGTACAACTCAGCTGCGGAACAGTCGTCGTGCCGTACGGCAGGGACAGTACGTAGTTGGAGGTGTTCGGGCTGAAATCCGGCATAGGAATCGTATCTACGCCGTTCAGCGTATAGCCGATTCCCGCCAGCTTGGCGTTACTACTGGCGGCTTTCTGGAACTGAATCTTATACACCGTAGTGCTCCGACCATCATCGGATGTAACGGTAATGACGGTCGGCGTACTCGTCAAGTCACCCTTAACGACCTTCATTTCCTTGCTGTCCAGCAGACGACCGGGGAACGCTTTCGTCGTTCCGCGGGCATTGGTGATCGAACCCGCGCCACGTTTCGCCGAAATATCCGGGATCGTGGTGGCGTTCTCACCTAATGGGTAAGTCTGTACCTCCGTGGAGTTCGGATCAAATCCGTTCCATGTGATTCCGTCGATCAGAAGGGTCTGGATCTTAGACGAATAGATCAACTCTACATCATCGATATACAGCGAGTTACCTTCATACAAACCGCTGTTAGCGCGGAAGTTAGGATAGTTGGAAGCAGAGAAGATGATGTTCATGTACTTCGCCGCGTTACTATTCAGATAATAAATAGGTACGCGTATGTTAGTCCAGTCTCCATACTCCTTTTTCTCGCGCCACATACCCTCGGCAACCTGCTTACCATCCTGAGTGGTGGTACACTCGTTGCCGTCCAGCGCAATACGGATATCGGACTCCTCATTCGTACGCGAATAAGAGGTACAGTTACCGTTCTTACCCTTGTACGCAGTACCTTGCGCCTCGCGCTCCCATGTGTAATAGAGGAGGTAGAAGTCCTCCTTATCCACGTTGTTACCAGTACGCTTGATCCACACCGACATCGTATCGGGGCGGTAGGTCCAGTTAACACCGCCGGCAGTACCTGCGGTAGCACCACTGACCGCCGTAAGGCTGGCAATATACACCCACGGCTGACCCAACGAGAAATAGCCCGGAGAAACCTCCGTAATACCGGCTGCGCCGACCGACTGGTCTTGAACCATCATCGAATAGCCGCCGTTGTGACCTGCCTCCTTGTGGGCAAAATTAAACTTGAAACCGAATTGGGTTACGTTCGAAGCGTTCCAGCTCGCTGGCTGGGCGTTTCCGTCAAAGGCAGCGCCCGACCAGTCCTCGAAACCGGCATTGGGTAATTGCTGCGCATGAACCGTCGTCATCAGCAGAACTGCTGCTGTAAAGACGAAAATCCTGTGAAAAAATTTACTCATATTAATATTATTAATAAAAATGTTACGTTTTTTGGGGTCAAAATAGCCCATATTTTATCGAGTGCAAAATTACTGCTTTTTTGTCAAGTGGGCAATAGCGTTTGTTACGAAAAAATATACGATTATTAAGCCACACTCTAAAGAGTGTTGCAAACTTGAGTTAGCAAAAATGCACAAATTTTAAGATTTTGCGAAAAGACAGATATGTCTAATCCGCCCTTACTTTGTCAATTGCGCCCGTCCCCCTTCTTTTTTCATTGCGCCACCCTTCTTTTTTCATTGCGTCCCCTTTCATTTTTCACTTTTCATCTTTCATTTTTCATTGCGTCCCCCTTCTTTTTTCATTGCGTCGGAATCTGATTCCGACATCGGCTCCCCGAGCCGCCTCCACCCCCATCGTCAGGCACTCCCGTCAATCTGCATGGAAAACCGACCCATTGTCAGTCTCTTATAAGACTCCAAGTGATTAGTAGGTGATTAGTAGGTGATTAGTAGGTGATTAGTAGGTGATTAGTAGGTGATTAGTAGGTGATTAGTAGGTGATTAGTGGGTCGCTAAGCTGACGTCACACTAACGAAAAGGGAAGAAAAAGGACTTGATGCATCCGCCAAGATTGGCGGATTTAAAATTTCCTCTTTTTTTGGGGGTGTTTTTCTATTTGGCACGGAATTTGTAGTAGAATGATTATCAAAGATAATTCATAAACACACTATACAAAACTATGCAAGTAGATATTAGAGAATTGCAAGAGCGCGTGGAGCGCGAGAGTTCGTTTGTAGATGCCCTGACGCTGGGCATGAACCAAGTGATCGTAGGTCAGAAGCACCTTGTAGAGAGTTTGCTTATCGGTCTGTTGAGCGACGGGCACATATTGTTGGAAGGCGTGCCGGGTTTGGCAAAAACCCTCGCCATCAAGACCCTAAGCGACCTCATCAAGGCGGATTTTAGCCGTATTCAGTTCACTCCGGATCTGCTGCCTGCCGATGTACTCGGAACGCAGATCTACAGCCAGAAGAGCGAAGAGTTCAAGATCAAAAAGGGTCCGATCTTCGCTAATTTCGTGTTGGCAGATGAGATCAACCGTGCTCCGGCGAAAGTGCAGAGTGCGTTGTTGGAGGCGATGCAGGAGCGCCAAGTGACGATCGGCGAGCAGACCTTCAAACTGGACGATCCGTTCCTTGTATTAGCTACCCAGAACCCGATTGAGCAGGAAGGAACCTACCCTCTTCCCGAGGCGCAGACCGACCGTTTCATGCTCAAAGTGGTGATCGGCTACCCGAAGAAAGAGGAGGAGCAAGCGATCATCCGTCAGAACATCGCTTCCGAGAAGAAGACCGTACTGCCGATTCTCTCCACCGCCGACATTATCAAGGCGCGTAAGATCGTCGAGGAGGTGTATCTGGACGAGAAGATCGAGAAATACATCGTCGATATCGTGTTTGCAACCCGCCAGCCGGAAGAGTACGGACTGAAAGACCTGAAGCAGATGATTGCGTTCGGCGGTAGTCCGCGTGCGTCGATCAACCTCGCCCGTGCAGCCCGCGCGTACGCGTTTATTCATAGGAGAGGCTACGTGACGCCGGAGGATGTGCGCGCCGTTTGCTACGACGTACTGCGTCACCGTATCGGTCTGACCTACGAGGCAGAGGCCAACAACATGACGACGGAAGATGTGATTACGGAGGTTCTCAATGCCGTTCAGGTACCATAATGGAGGATCCGCCAAACTTGGCGGATACATATTATGACTTCAGAAGAATTATTACAGAGAGTTCGGAAGATAGAGATCAAGACCCACGGGTTGAGCCGTAATATCTTCGCCGGCGAGTACCACAGCCAGTTCAAAGGCCGTGGTATGGCGTTCAGCGAGGTGCGCGAGTACCAACCGGGGGACGATGTGCGGTCCATTGACTGGAACGTGACGGCAAGGATGAACAGGCCGTACATCAAGATCTATGAAGAGGAACGCGAGTTGACGGTAATGTTGCTCGTCGATGTGAGCGGTAGTCGTGACTTCGGAACCCGGAGTCAGATGAAACGCGACACGATGGCCGAAGTAGCCGCGACACTCGCTTTCTCCACCATCGAGAACAACGATAAAGTGGGCGTGATCTTTTTCTCCGACCAGGTAGAGAAATTCATTCCGCCCAAGAAAGGCAAGTCCCACGTGCTGCATATCATCCGCGAGCTGCTGAGCTTCGAGCCCGAGCACCACGGAACGAACATCAACGCGGCGCTGGAGTTCCTGACGAACGCCCAGAAGAGGCGCTGCACGGCGTTTATCATCAGCGATTTAATAACCCCACCCCAGCCCTCCCCTCAAGGGAGGGGGCATGTGGATCCCGTGGTGATTGCGAGCCGTAAGCACGACTTGAACGTGATACAGATCTACGACCGTCGTGACGCGGAGCTGCCTAACGTGGGTCTGCTCAAGGTGCGCGACCCGGAGACGGGCGCCCGCGTATGGACAGACACCGGGCTGGAGAGCGTGCGTAAGGCGTACGCCGAGGCGTGGAGACAGCAACAGGAAGCGCTTGAGACCATGTACAGCAAGACCGGAATGAACCATGTGTCCATGCGGACGGATGAAGACTATGTGAAGGCTTTAATGCGGCTATTTAAAAACTAGTCTATCTAGATAAACTAGTAAAACTAGAATTGATATGTTAGGAAATTTATTATTAGCGATAGTAGTCAGTGCGTCGATAGACAGTACGATGCTGATGATCGGCGACCAGACGGCAATGCACCTGGAGGTGACCTCAGAGCCGACGGAGCAGGTACAGATGCCTGTTTTCGGCAAGGAGCTGCAGGACGGCATCGAGATCGTCAAGGCCTCTCCGATCGACACTACCCGTCTCTCCGACGGACGTATCAAGATGAGCCGGGAGCTGACGCTGACGAGTTTCAAGGACAGCCTTTTTGCTATCGAGCCGATTGCCGTAGCCAGCGGCGAGGACACGTTCTGGACCGAACCGATGGCGCTCAACGTGGTACAGCCCTTTGAGATAGACAGTACCATGGCGATCACCGACATCAAAGATATCGAGAAAGCCCCCATCTGGTGGTGGGGCATCATCCGCTGGGTACTCCTCGCGCTGCTCATCGCAGGTCTGTTCGTAGGCGCGTACTACGGCGTTATGTGGTACCGCAAGCATTTCCTCAAGGACGAGGAAGAGGCGGTTGAACCGGAGCTGCTCCGTCCGGCGGACGAGGTAGCGCTGGAGAAACTCGACGAGATCAAAGCGCAGAAAATATGGAAGGACGGCAAGGTGAAAGAATACCAGACCGAACTGACGGATGTCGTGCGCGAGTATATCGGTCGCCGGTTCGACGTACAGAGTACCGAAAAGACGAGTGACGAAACCCTGAAGGAGCTAAAGCCCATTTTAGTGGCGAAAGGCGAAGGGTTAGAGGCTAATGTAGACGGCAAAGCCCTTTACGAACGGCTGAGTAAGATGCTGCGCACCGCCGACCTCGTCAAGTTCGCCAAATGGCACACTACACCCGATGAGAACGAACAGGCACTGACCACGGCGTACGACTTCGTGAAGGAGACCAAAGAAGTACCAAGTGACAATGTACAAAGTACAAAGGAGGAGAACGTATGACATTTGCTAATCCCGGATATTTATTTCTGCTACTGCTGCTGTTCCCTATTATAGGATGGTACGCGTACGAGCTGTGGAAATCCGACGCGAGCGTGCAGATCTCGGACACCCGCACCTTGGCGGCACAGCCCAAGAGCGTCCGTATCTGGCTGCTCCACGTGCCTTTTATACTGCGCGTGGCGGTAGTAACGTTGCTCTCGCTTGCCCTCGCGCGGCCGCAGTTGACCAATCGCTGGTCGTCCGAATCGACCGAAGGAATCGACATCATGATGGCGCTCGATATATCGGGTACCATGCTTGCCGAGGACCTCAAACCGAACCGTCTGGAAGCCGCCAAACAGGTAGCGTCGGACTTTGTGATTGCCCGCCCGAATGACCAGATCGGTCTGGTCGTCTTCGCCGGCGAGAGTTTTACCCAATGCCCGCTGACGACCGATCACGCGGTGCTCGTCAATCTCTTCAAGTCCGTTGACTACGGCATGATCGAGGACGGTACGGCGATCGGTCTGGGGCTCGCTAACGCGGTGAACCGAATGAAAGACAGCCAGACCAAATCGAAAGTGGTAATCCTGCTGACCGACGGCTCGAACAACCGCGGCGACATTGACCCGCAGACGGCTGCCGAGATCGCCAAGACCTTTGGCATAAGGGTCTATACGGTAGGCGTGGGCAGCTACGGACAGACACGTGTACCGGTGAACACACCGATGGGACGGCAGTACGTGACGATGGATTCCGAGTTTGACGAAGGTACCCTCCGCGGCATCGCTGAGGTCACCGGAGGTCAGTATTTCCGCGCGACCGACAACACCAGCCTCAAACGCATCTACGAGCAGATAGACCAACTGGAGAAAACCAAACTGCGGGTGCGCGAGTACTCGAAACACACGGAGAACTTCGCCCCCTTCCTCTACGCCGCACTCATCTGCCTGCTGTTAGAGATTATTCTGAGGTATTTTGTATTACGAACAATAAGCAACTAACCACTATGCAAGAACGTCATCGTAACCGTCTGCTCTATTTCCACGAGCAGGCAGAGACAACCGAGAAATACGTGATTCCCTATATAGAGCAGGTATTCCCGCTGCGCGAGGGACTGCGCGTGCTCGAGATCGGGTGCGGCGAAGGAGGAAACCTGAAGCCGTTTCTGGATCGCGGTTTTCACTGCACCGGTATAGACCTGAACAAAGCGCAGATCGAGAACGCAAAGGTCTTCATGGCTGACCATCCGCATCTGGACAAACTGACTCTGATCGCGGAAGATATCTATAATATCGAGCCTGCCCCTTTCGACCTGATCATCCTGCGCGACGTGATCGAGCACATCCATAACCAGGAGCGTTTCATGGGTTTCCTCAAACGCTTTATTGCCCCCGGGGGCGTTGTGTTCTTCGGTTTCCCGGCGTGGATGATGCCGTTCGGCGGACACCAGCAGGTATGTACCAGCAAGCTATCCAAGACGCCGTTCATCCATCTGCTTCCTGCCAAACTCTACGCAGGACTGATGCGGAAAGCCGGTGAGTCAGAGGGCACTATCGAAGCGTTGCTGGAAATCAAAGAAACAGGCATTACGATTGAGCGGTTTGAGCGCATTCTACGGCACGAGAACTACCGGATTCTGGTCAAGACACTTTGGTTCATACAGCCTAATTATGAGGTCAAGTTCCATCTGCACAAGATGCGTGTCTGGCCGGTGCTGCGCGCACTGCCATGGATTCGGAATTTCTACACCACCGCCGGGTATTACGTGGTTGGCATATGATGTATGATGTATGATGTATGATGTATGATGTTTGATGTATGATGTTTGATGTTTGAGATTTATGTTTAGATTTGCAAATATAGAGGTTTTATGGCTGGGTGTGACTATTCCGGTTTTCATCGCAGCCTATCTATGGTACACCGGCCGCAAAAGAAAGCAGCTGGAGGAGTTCGGCGACCCCGAGCTGATGGAGGCGCTGATGCCCAATGCCAGCCGTGTTCGTCCGGCGGTCAAGTTCTCCATCCTCATGGTGGCATTGGCATTGCTGATTTTCGCTGCCGCCCGGCCGCAGTTCGGTCAGAGCGAGCACACCGAGAAGAGGCAAGGCATAGAAGCTATCGTGGCACTGGATATATCCAACTCCATGCTCGCGGAGGATGTAGCGCCGAACCGTCTGGACCGAGCCAAACAGATGCTGAGCAAGCTGATGGACAACATGGTGAACGACAAAGTGGGACTCGTGGTCTTCGCCGGCGACGCGTTCGTGCAACTGCCGATCACCTGCGACTACGTGTCCGCGAAAATGTTCCTGAACTCCATCAAACCCGAGCTCATCAAGACGCAAGGTACGGCTATCGGACAGGCGCTGAGCACTTCTATACGGTGTTTCGGCGAGCAGAGTGACGCCAGCCGCGCGATCATCCTCATCACCGATGGTGAGAACCACGAGGACGACGCAGTAGCCGTTGCCAAACGCGCCAAAGAGGCGGGTATCCAAGTATTAGTAGTAGGAATCGGCAAGCCCGAGGGTTCGCCTATCCCCATGCCCGGCACAAACAGTTTCCGCAAGGACCGCAACGGCAATGTGGTGGTCAGCAAGCTGAACGAAGAGATGTGTAAGGAGATTGCGCAGGCAGGCGGAGGCATCTACGTCCGCTGCGACAACACCAACACAGCTACCAAGGCGATCCAGAAAGAGCTGGACAAATTAGCCACCCAGGAGATAGAGACACAGGTCTTCACGGACTACAACGAGCAGTTCCAGAGCTTTGCACTCATCGCCCTACTCCTGCTGGTAATCGATTTCTTTATCTTCAACCGTAAGAACAAAGCAATCACCCGTTTGGATATTTTCGGGGAATCAGGAGTCAAGAATCAAGAATAAGGATATTATGAAGAAGATAATCGTTATATTGGCATGCCTGTTCATTGCCTCCACATCGCTTTTTGCGCAGAAAGAAGCGGGCAATGTGCGGAAAGGCAACCGCGAGTACAAGAAACAGAACTACACCGAAGCGGAGGTCAATTATCGCCGCGGACTGGATAAGAACAAAGAGGGCTACGAGGCGCATTACAACCTCGGCGACGCTCTCTTCAAACAGGACAAATATGCCGACGCGCAGACAGAGTTCGAGACGGCGGTCAAGTTGCTGGACAAAGAGAAAGATGGCGAGCGGTACGCCAAATCGATGCACAACATCGGTAATTGCGCCTTCGCCCAACAGCAGTACGACCAGGCCGTTGCGGCTTTCCAGGAGAGTCTGAGGTATAACCCCTCGGATAATGACACGCGGTACAATCTGGTGAAATCAATGCAGATGCTGCAACAACAGCAACAACAGCAACAGCAGCAAAACCAGAACAAGGACCAGCAGCAGGACAAACAGGATCAGCAGCAGCAACAGCAACAACAGCAAGAGCAACAGCAGGATCAAAACCAAGACCAGCAACAGCAGCAACAGCCGCAGAACGAGGATCAGATGGACAAAGAGACGGCTGAGCAGATCCTGGAGGCATTAGAGCAAGACGAGCAAGACACGCAGGAGAAACTGCAGCGGCAGCAGGGTAAGAAGCGCCGCGTAGAAAAAGAGTGGTAGGAAATTTGTTTTCTAATTGCATATGAAGTTAAAATTATCTATATTATTTCTCTTCCTCGGCATCGCATTCAGTGCGGCAGCCGATGAGGTGGTTTTCAGGGCTCAAGCGCCCAAACAAGTGGTAGTGGGCAGACCGTTCCAGGTGACCTACACCGTGAACCAGCGAAGCCGCGATCTGCGTGCGCCGGAGTTCACGGATTTCGACGTACTGAGCGGACCGTACACCTCTACCAGCAGTAGTACCTCGTTCGTGAACGGCAAACGCACCTCGTCCTTCGAGCAGACCTATACGTACATGCTCATGGCGCAGAAAGAAGGTACGTTCACCATCGGCCCCGCGACCGTCAAAGTGGACGGCGAGAACGTGCAGTCCAACGGCGTGCGGATACAGGTCCTGCCGGAGGATCAGCAGCCCGCGCAGAGCGCACAAGGCGGAGGACAAAGTCAGCAAAACTCACAGAGTTCGCAGAGCAGTTCCGGTGCCATCACATCGGAGAACCTCTTCGTGCGTACGATTGCCTCCAAGACCCGCGTACACGAGCAGGAAGCACTCATGATCACGTACAAGCTCTATTTCGCGAACGTCGATGTAGCGCAACTGACCAACAACACCAAGCTGCCGGAGTTCACGGGTTTCCTCAAGCAGGAGTTGGAGCAGGGCGAGATACAGACGGAGCTGGAGCACTACAACGGCCGTAACTACCAGACGGCGGTGCTCTACCGCACCATCCTCTACCCACAACACTCGGGCGAGATCAAGATCGACCCCGCGCGGTTTGAGGCAGTGCTTCGCGTCCAGACCCAACAACGGGCACGGAGCATCTTCGATGATTTCTTCGGTTCGTACACCAACGTGACGAAGATGCTCACCGCGCCGGGCGTGACGATCCATGTAGCGGCGCTGCCGGGCGGCAAACCTGCCGGCTTCAGCGGAGGCGTGGGTAAGTTCACCCTCACCCCCTCTATCTCGCAGACCGAGGTGCAAGCCAACGAGGCGGTGACCATCAAACTGGACATCTCCGGTGCAGGAAACATGAAACTGCTCAAGACTCCGGCTATCGACTGGCCGGAAGGGTTTGAACCGTACGACCCGAAAGTGACCAATAACTTCTCCACGACCACGGCAGGCGTGAGCGGCACGAAGTCCATCGAGTACCTCGCTATCCCGCGTAGCGCCGGTGAATACACCATTCCGGCGGTCAAGTTCAGCTATTTCGACATTGACGAGAAAGCCTATAAGACGCTCACCACGCCGGAATACACCGTGAATGTGAAACGCGGTGCAGGCGCACAAGCAGGTGCCACAGCCGCCGAAGAGGGAGCCGTCGTTTACCACGCCCAGAAAGAAGATATCAAGCAACTGGGTTCGGATATCCGGTATATCAACACCAAGCCGCTGAAGGCTAAGAAGAGCCGTCAGCTGTCCGCCGCCAGCTATCAGTACCTCTGGCTGTGGTACGTAGTGCCGCTGATCATTGCACTCGTGCTGCTCGTCGTACTCCGCAAGCAGATCAAAGAGGCAGCGGATATTACACGGATGCGATACAAACGCGCCAACAAGGTAGCCCAGAAACGCCTCAAAGCAGCTGCAGCGGCACTCAAGGCAAATGACAAAGACCATTTCTACGAGGAGATCGAGCGTGCGGCTTGGACGTACCTCAGCGACCGTCTGTCTATCCCGACGGCGGACCTCAACAAGGAGAATATAGCATCTATTCTGGCTCAAAAAGGTGTCTCAGAGGCACTGATCAAAGAGGTAATGGACGTACTCTCCACGGCAGAGTTTGCACGCTACGCGCCTTCTACGGACCATGGTATGGACGATCTCTACACCGCAACAACGAACTTGATTAACAATCTGGAGGACCAAAAGATATGAAATCTCTAAATAACTTCGATATGTCGTTATGTCGATATGTCGTTATGTTGATCTTAGTCATCTGCAGCACGCTTATTTATGCCCAAGAATCCTTTGACGAGGCGAATGCCGCCTATGCGGAGGGACGTTACGAAGAGGCGGCAAAGGGCTATGAGGCGCTGTTGGCAGAGCAGCCGAACGAGGTGCTCTATTACAACCTCGGCAACGCCCGTTTCAAGCAGGGCGAGTTGGCGCAGGCGATCCTCAACTACGAGCGTGCACTGCGTCTGAGACCCAATTACAAGGATGCGCAGTACAACCTGGCTTTTGCGCAAAGCCGTATTACGGATAATATAACGGATCAGGATTTCTTCCTCTCCTCATGGGCTCAAACGATCCGCAACGGATTGAGCGAGCGGACTTGGTTCATCCTCTCTGTCTGCCTCTTTATCTTGGCGCTGACAGGTGTGTTGGTATTCCTCCTGGGCCGTCTTCCATGGCTCCGTAAGACCGCTTTCTACATCGCGTGGGTCGCTCTACTCTTCTCGTTCGGCGCGGGTCTCAATGCGCACTCGTTGCATCAAAGAGACACCCTGCGCAATGAGGCTATCATCACACAGGGTGTCGTTAATGCCAAGTCCTCTCCGGACCGCTCCGGCACAGACCTCTTCACGCTTCACGAGGGCACTAAAGTGACCATCCGCGAAACGATCGGCGAGTGGTCTAACGTGCGCGTCGGCTCGAACGAGGGTTGGATTCGGTTGTCGTGCCTTGAGAGGATCTAACCGACCCGCCGGTACTGCTCGTACGGGTAGTACTGCTCGAGCGGGTGCTCGATCCGCTGGTGCGGGTACTTGTTCCGCCGGAACGAGTGGACGATCCGCTCTCACGTTTCACAGTAGTCGTACGACCTGTACTATCGGTGGTCTTCACCGTGGTGCGGGTCGTTCCGCTTTTACTAACGCGTGTACTAACGGTCGTCGCCGGCGTAGCCGTGCGGGAAGCACCGGAGGTTCTGGAGGTACTGGTGGTACCGGTTGCTCTAGTCGTACTAGTTGTTCTAGTCGTACTAGTTTTATTAGTCGTACTAGAGGTTCTGGTAGTGGTAGTTGCACTCTTCTCTACCTCCGTGCGGAGTTGCGCGGTGTTACGGACGGACTTACCGGCCTGACTGGCAGAGACCGTCACGCGGCGCTCAAACGAGCTCTCGGGGTGCTGGTCGCGGTAGTCATTACGCACGTAGGTCTGCGTCATCTGCCTATAACCGGTGTAATGCGGCTGCGACGGATAATCGCAGCGGTGGCAGTAATGATGGTTGGTCAGATAGGTCGTCACGTACGCCTGGTAGTGGTTCAGATAAACCGGCTGAGGGCGAGTATAGTACGAGGGGTAATTACCGTAGTAATACGGCGATGACCACACGGTGTAGGTCGGACGACCATACACATCCCACATAGCCGGAGTCTTGACGAACACCGGACGCACAATGTAGTTATAGCCGTAAATATACGGATCTCCGATCACCTCCACGTACAGCGTACTTGCCTGCCGCTCGGCTACCAGCGTTGCGACGTCCTGAAACAGACCTGCACCCACGCACGATTGAATCAGATAGGCGTGGTAATAGCCCTGGCACGTCTCAATCACGCGCAGGTAGTCCACCCACCCGTCGCGATTGAGATCCAGGTTGTTGATCATATACCGGCTCGAGTTGAGTATCTGCTCAAACTCTCGCGTACTGCGGCTCTCCGCGAAGGCGGCTGCCACGGCGTTGAGATCGAGGTAGAACGACGGATCGGTGTTGTAGTTGGTTGCTACAAACGTGGTCACGGTCGTTGCCTTCGGATTCGGGGTCTTCACCGTCGTCACATAGCTCGAGAACCGCTCGAACTCACTAACATCCGAGGAAGACGGGATTGTTATGATTGATGCCGTCCAGCAACCGGTCAGGAGAAAAGAAAGCGGTGCGAGATATAATATTCGAAAGAACTTATTCATAATCTTCAAATAATCAAATCTTCAAATTCTCAAATCCACTTACAGCGTCTTCGCTACTTCTACTTCTTCAAATGCTTCGAGGATATCACCCTCTTTGAGGTCGTCGTATGCCTTGAGGCTGAGACCGCACTCGGTATTCACGCCGGCTTCCTTGATATCATCCTTGACGTGCTTGAGGGATGACAACTCGACGGTCTTGATCACAATACCGTCACGGATGACGCGTACCTTGTTGCCGCGCTTGATCTTACCCTCACGGACAATACAACCGGCGATCGTGCCGACCTTGGAGATATGGAAGGTCTGGAGTACCTCGAGGGTAGCCGTCACCTCTTCCTTCACCTCCGGAGCCAACATACCTTCCATAGCGGCTTTGACCTCGTTGATGGCATCGTAGATAATCGAGTAGATGCGGATATCCACTTCCTCGGTCTCCGCCATCTTACGGGCAGTGCCGGTCGGACGGACGTTGAAGCCGACGATGATGGCGTCGGAAGCCGCAGCCAGCATCACATCGCTATCCGAGATAGCACCCACGGCGCCGTGGATCACATTGACTTGGATATTCTCCGTCGAGAGCTTGAGCAACGAGTCTTTGATTGCCTCTACCGAGCCGTCCACATCCGCCTTGACGATGATGTTCAACTCCTTGAAATCACCGATAGCCAGACGCCTTCCGATCTCCTCGAGACCCACGTGTTTCTTCGTGCGGATAGACTGCTCGCGCTGGAGTTGCTCACGTTTGTTGGCAATCTCGCGTGCCTCCTGCTCGGTGGGTAGTACGTTGAACTCGTCACCCGCCTGCGGCGCACCGTTGAGACCGAGGATCGAACAGGGCTCGCCCGGGCGCACCTCTGTGATCTTCTGTCCGCGCTCGTTGAACATAGCCTTGATACGTCCGTGGAACGTACCGGCGAGCACGATATCGCCCATGTGGAGCGTACCGTCCTGCACCAGCAATGTTGCTACGTAGCCGCGACCCTTGTCGAGCGAGGACTCGATGACCGAACCTTTGGCACGGCGTTTCGGGTTGGCTTTGAGGTCGAGCATCTCTGCCTCGAGCAGCACTTTCTCCAGAAGCTCATAAACACCCGTACCTTTCTTCGCGGAGATCTCCTGGCACTGGTACTTACCGCCCCAGTCCTCCACGAGGATATTCATGTTCGACAACTGCTCACGTATCTTATCGGGGTTAGCGCCAGGCTTATCGACTTTGTTGATGGCGAACACCATCGGCACGCCGGCAGCCTGGGCGTGGTTGATTGCCTCGACGGTCTGCGGCATGACTGCGTCGTCGGCTGCGATGATGATGATCGCTATATCCGTCACTTTGGCACCACGGGCACGCATGGCGGTGAAGGCGGCATGACCCGGCGTATCGAGGAACGTGATATGCTGACCGTTCTTCAGTTTGACGTTGTAAGCACCGATGTGCTGGGTGATACCACCCGCCTCACCAGCAATCACGTTGGCGTTACGGATATGGTCGAGGAGCGAGGTCTTACCGTGGTCCACGTGACCCATTACAGTCACGATCGGACAGCGGGACTCCACATCCTCGTCGTTGACTACCTCGTCGGCGTTGATCTCCTCTACCACGTGTGCTGCCACGTACTCGGTCTGGAATCCGAACTCCTCGGCTACAAGGTTGATCGTCTCGGCGTCGAGGCGCTGGTTGATGGACACGAAGAGGCCGAGGCTCATACAGGTACCGATGATTTTGTTCACCGGCACGTTCATCATCACCGCCAGGTCGTTCGCCGTCACGAACTCCGTCAGTTTGAGCACCTTGGATTGCTCCTGAGCCTCCATGATCTCAAGTTCGTGTTTCTCACGCTCTTGCTCACGGCGCTCGCGTTTGTACTTGGAGGTATTGGACTTGTTCTGTTTCTGCTGGAGACGGTTGAGTGTCTCTTTCAGTGCCTTATCCACCTCTTCCTGCGTAGCCTCACGGGGCTGGTTCTTCTTGGATTTCTTACCCGCCTGGTTACGCTTGTCGTTCGGATCAACCTTGGTGGCGTTGTTCTTGAACCGCTCACGCTTACGTTTCTCGGCGGCAGCCTGCTGTTGTGCCTGCTGCGCCTGTTGGCGCTCCTCGCGCTCTTTGCGTTTCTGCTCCTTGGTTTTCTTCGCCGGACGGGTGGAAGTGTCAATCGAGTCGAGGTCGATCTTGCCGATCACTTTCGGTCCGTCTTTGAGCTCGGGTTTGCCGAGGGTGAAGATCTCTTTCTTCGGAGCGGGTTTGGGAGCCTCGGGAGCTTTAGGAGCCTCCGGAGCGGGTTTGGGAGCAGCTGCCTCGGCAGCTTTCTTAGCGGCTTCCTCTGCGGCTCTTCGTGCCTCTTCGCGGGCTTTAGCCTCAGCGGCTGCTTTCTCCTCCGCTGCTTTCCTGGCTGCCGCTTCAGCTGCTTTTTTAGCGGCCTCCTCGGCAGCTTTCTTCGCAGCAGCCTCCGCAGCCGCTTTCTTGGCGGCTTCTGCAGCAGCGCGGTCTGCATCCTCACGTGCCTGACGCTCTGCGGCCTGACGGTCCGCCTCTAACTTAACAGCCAGGTCTTTGGCAAACTCCTTAGCCAGCAGCAGATAGAGGTCATCGTCGATGCGCACGTTCGGGTCCGACTCCACGGCATGACCGTTCTTCTCGCACCACGCGGTGAGAGTAGCCATACCTATATTTAATTCTTTACATGCTTTAATTAGTTTGATAGCCATAATCTCTTTGGCAGGTGTTTATTCTCCTTGCCTTCGGAGGGAAAATGGTTAATTAATCGTTTGCGAACTCGGCATTGAGGATGCGGAGAACCTCGTCGATGGTCTCCTCCTCAAGGTCGGTACGACGGAGCAGATCCTCCTTGCTCGTGCCGAGCACCTCTTTGGCGGTGTCCAAACCGATAGCCTTGAAGGCATCGATAACCCACTGATCGATCTCGTCGTTGAACTCGTCGAGATAGATATCATCGAGGTCCTCCTCGTTGATCTCGCGGTACACGTCAATCTCGTAGCCCGTGAGCATAGAGGCGAGCTTCACGTTATAGCCGCCCTTACCGATAGCCAGACTCACTTCCTCCGGCAGGAGATAAACCTTTGCCTTCTTGTTCTCCTCGTCGATCTCCATGGAGCTGATCTTCGCGGGAGCAAGCGCACGCTGGATATAAAGATTCACGTTCGAGGTGTAATTGATCACGTCGATGTTCTCGTTACGCAGTTCGCGCACGATACCATGAATACGCGCACCCTTTACGCCCACACAAGCGCCTACCGGGTCAATGCGGTCATCAAAAGTCTCCACAGCCACTTTAGCGCGCTCACCCGGGATACGGGCGATGTTCTTGATGGCTATCAGGCCCTCTTTGACCTCCGGGATCTCCTGCTCAAACATACGTTGCAGGAACAGCGGCGCAGTACGGGAGAGGATGATCTTCGGGTTCTGGTTCTTATTGTCCACCTGTACCACTACGGCGCGAACGATGTCACCCTTGCGGTAGTAGTCGGTCGGGATCTGGTTCTGCTTGGGCAGATAGAGCTCGTTGCCCTCCTCGTCGAGGAGCAGCATCTCTTTCTTCCATACCTGATAGAGTTCGCCGGAAACGATCTGACCGATCATCTCTTTGTACTTCTGGTAGAGCACCTCTTTCTGCAACTCCAGAATCTTGGATGCGAGGGTCTGACGGAGTGTCAGGATCATACGACGGCCGAAGGAAGCCAACTCAACGCGGTCGGTTACCTCCTCGCCCACCTCGGCTTCGTCATCGAGCTCGAGAGCATCGCTCAGCGAGATCTGGGTATCGGGGTTGGCTACATCGCCATCCTCCATCACCAGACGGTTACGGTAGATCTCCAGATCCCCCTTGTCCGGGTTCACGATCACGGTGTAGTCCGCCGACGGACCGTACATTTTTGCAATCACGCTCTTGAACGACTCCTCCAGTACGGTGATGAGGGTCTGCTTGTCAATGCGTTTGAAGTCTTTAAACTCCGAGAAAATGTCAATCAAATTGATTGACTCTTGGTTTTTTGCTGTTGCCATTTTTATTTAGAATTTTAAATCATATTTCACGTACTTGGGTTCGTCGTAGCACCAGGTGTGGGTCACGATCTGCGTCTCCTTGCGTTTCTTGCCCTCCACGGCTACTTTCTCCTCGCAATCGACGGAGAACGTCTCCTCATCCACAGAGACGAGCTGCCCGCGGTACTTCTTGCCCTCCACCAACACTTCGACATCATGCCCGAGGTTCTTCTCGAACTGCATCTTGGTTTTGAAGGGGTCGGTCAGACTGACGGAGCCCACCTCGAGGGAGTAGTCGGGCTCCACGGCATCCAATTTCTCCACGAGGAACCGGTTCAGCTCCGCGCAGAAATCCACATCCACTCCGGCAAGTCTGTCCACCTCCACGAGAATGTCGTTTCCCGCAGAGATCTCAAGGGTTACCAACTCATACTCCGTACCATTCAGGTACTGCTCAATCCATTCTTGTAATTGTTTTTTTTCCATATATCTTATACAACGAGGGAACTCCTTTCGGGGTCCCCTCATTCAATTCACGGTGCAAAGGTACTACTTTTTTTTGACATACGCAAATATTTGCGCAATAAAATTAATTTTATTTAAGTTTTTTATGCATTTTGACGTTTCAGCAGCTTGCACCACTTCACATAATAGACCACTTCGCAGACCAACACTCCCACAGAGCATATTCCGAAAACCGTAGCGGCGGAAGTATTACCCGTCAAATGAAAGGTAGAGAGAGCGGATACAAAAACGATTTTAAAGACGGTACCTGCGATTGCCCAACCGAGCATTTTTTTCTCTCCGTAATACAGCGCTATTAGAATCATAGCCGTGCATATCAGAAGCGCCCCGATAGTACTTTGCGTAACCGCCACACCGGGACGATTAATCAACTGCCCCGAGATCAACTCCGCTAACACCAGCCCCTGCTTTAACAAACCGAGGAGTCCGTCCGCTATAAGCAGCGCACCGGCGGTCTTGGCTAAACGCACATCGCCGTCATTACTGCCCATCAGCAGCCGCCCGATCACCATCAGACAAACCGGTATGCTGCTATAGACAAACACTCCCGCATAGCGGTAAACGAGCCTCATTTGCTCGAGGTCAAGATTACTCGACTTACTCCATAACGGCAGCAGATTCCCCACCGCGGAATAAATCGTGTACAGGCCGAGTAATAGCACCAGCACAGTTATTACCCATCCGCGTAACTGATTCTGTTTCATTGTTCGTGTGATTATTAATTATTGTATTATTCGGACAGGACGAATCGGGAGCAGCACTCGGCGCAAAAATCGGATTTGCCGTGCGATGAAGCACTCGCCAGTTCTTTTGATCCGTGTCATAAAGCACCAGATAGGACGAGGTGAAATAGAAAACCTCAAAGTTCTGCGTGGCGGGCGGTGTGAGAGCCACTTCCCGTTCATTCACATAAGTGCCTTCTGCCGTTTTGCAGCTCGCAGTATAGCCGGAGCATGATGTAGTCAATTTTTTAGGTGTCGCTATACTATCCAGATTCCACAGTAGTGTGTACGAATAGGAATTCTCACCCTCCTGCAATTGCACATAAGGCTCAATCAGATTCTGTCCCCAGTACGCACTCGCCAGGGAACCGTTTTCGTTAAGCGTGATGCCTTCCAACCGCGGCTGATAATAATACCAATATTGCGTCTCCGTAAAATAATTGACATAATCCCAACCGCCGATGAGAGCCTCTCTGGTAACCTCTATCTCGGGTTGCGAGAACTCCGGGTTCCAGCCCTCCGGGAGCGCAGAAACACGGGTAAAAGTTATTGTATCTCCACCGGCAAAACGAGTGGACATTTCGTCTTTAGAGAGCGACAAGATATCCATTTTGTTCCACACGCGGTCTTTATCCATATACACCAAACGAGGAACTTTCTGGATATTCATAAAATAGAGGTATTTACCGACGGACATAGTGACCGCATTCCCGTTGATGGCATAGACTCCGTTTCGATAGAAATAAATGGTATCTAGTATAGCGAACGCCTCGAACGTTCCATCCTCTTTATATTGGTAGTACCACGGCGAGTCGGAGGAGTTCCCGTTAGTGGTGACAGAACTAACTTTCCAGATACCCGCTAACTGGCTCTTCTGAACATCAGAAGGTGTTTTCTCGCAGCTGACGAGAATAAGCGCCGCTAAAAACAAGAGTAAGTGTGATTTTTTCATATTATGAGTTTGTGTTGGTTTGACGGCACAAAGGTACAACAAAAAATGGACATATACAAATATCTGCGTAACTTTTTTACTTTTTTGTAAAAATTTACTGCAGTTGGACAGTACATCTCTTTGCTATAGCTCATGCAGGTTATATGGGCGGAGCAAATTACTATACCTTTATTTTACCTCTTGGCCTGTAACAGTAAAGGTCTTGTCGCCGTTCAGAATATAGACATTACCGTTACGGATGAGTTTCTGTGCGGGGTTGGCGGGATTGGTATAAACAGCCGGAGCCTCCGTCGGAGTATTCGCCTCATACACGGCTTGCAGCACAATTCCCTCCGCCAGATTGCCGGGCAGCACTTGCCATTTGAGGAACGTGAAACCCTCAATACGCGGAGCGTGCGGCACTTGCCATTTCTGCGCCTCCATATAATGGAGTGTGCTGTCCTCTTTGAGATAACTTACCTGTACCGTCTGTTCCTCAAACTGCAGGTCGGTCGCCACACCTATTATATTCGCAAAATCGCACCAGACCGCTTTGGCTTGATAGAGGTCGATGTAATCCATCGGCACGTACAGGATACAGGTATGTTTGTTGACATTATTTACTGCGCGCTCTGTAATCGTCTGCGGCGTAAAAGCATAATTCCGAATCGCCTGCAAAGCAGAACAGTTATAGAATGCATCCTGATTGATGGTTGTTACCGACGACGGAATGATCACTTCTTCCAATGCTGTACAGCCTTCCAATACGCTGGTTGCCAATGTCTTGATACCCTGCGGAAACTCAAAATGCTTCAAGTTCGTGCAATACATGAAAGCGCTTTGTCCGATGCTGGTCACGGTAGCCGGAATAGCAATACTTTCTATTTTCATGTACTTACACAAATACGCCGGAATTACTTGCACGCTTTCGCCGAACGTGAAAGAAGTAACCTGCGAATTGGTGCTATAGAACGGCGCGCTATCATCCGAGCCGATCGTACAGCTCTTTGGTTTCCACACAATCGTGGTCGTCGGATTGCCCTTGAAAGCGGAATTACCAATCGATGTAACCGTGCTCGGAATAGTGATCTCCGTCAGTTTGCAGTTGTAGAACGCACGCAGACCGATGGTTGTAATTCCTTCATGCAGATTCACATTCGCCAATTTCGTGCAGCCGTAGAAAGCATCTGCGCTAACGGTGGTCAAAGTCGCAGGTAGTTCAATGGACTCCAACGACGTACAGCCCTCCAAGAAACTGACAGGCAGTGTCTTTTGCGTTACCGGCAAGTTAATGGATTTGAGGTTCGTGCAATACATGAAAGCATTCTGTCCAAGCCGGCTGACCGAAGCCGGAAGCACAATCGTATCTATCTTGTTCATGTTTTTGCATATATACGCAGGCACTACCTCTACGCCGTCCGCAAAAGTAAACGAGGTCACTCGCGAATTGGTGCTATAGAACGGCGCGCTATCATCCGAACCGATAGAGCAGTCTGCCGGTTTCCACACAATCGTGGTCGTCGGATTTTCTTGAAAAGCCGCGTTGCCTATCGATGTAACTGTACTTGGAATAGTGATCTCCGTCAGTTTGCAGTTGTAGAACGCACGCAGACCGATGGTTGTAATTCCTTCATGCAGATTCACGTTCGCCAATTTCGTGCAGCCGTAGAAAGCGTCCGTTCCGATAGTGTTGACAGATGTCGGCAGAGTAACGGATTGCAGATTCGTCAATGCCTCAAACGCACTTGTCCCGATACTCGTTACAGGATACGTATAGCCGTTGTATGTCACGGACGCAGGGATAGTAACCGCCGTGTAGTCTTTATAAACGGACTTGTCCGAACTCTGGTCTTTGACCACTTGTGCCGTGGTTGTACCCAACGAATAATACAGACCGTTCAACTTGACGGTTTCGGCATATAGAGTTGTTGCGCTTACTATCAGCGCAAGAAGCAGTAATCGTGTCCGTAGGCTAAAAAATAAATAATGTTTCATGTCGTGCGTAAATTAAAAGTGTGAACATTCAGTTAATATTTCGCGATATTCAGGAAAACCATTATGTGTTATTTTTTCAAAACTGCCTGCAAAGGTACAACTTTTTTCCGACATATACAAATAAATGCGCAAATAAAAATACGAAAATATGCGTGCGCACTTGCGTATGTCAAAAATTATTTGTACCTTTGCACGCTTTTTTGTGTACAAAGCGAATTAAAACGCCGAAAATAAGAAAATATATAAATACGAAAATGACTAAATAAATTTATGGAGTCAAAGTATAATCCTACAGACATTGAAGCGCGTTGGTACCAATATTGGTTGGACCACAAGTTGTTTCACAGCGAGCCGGAGGCGGTCAACGACCGAGGTGAGCAGAAAGAGCCGTACACCATCGTTATTCCGCCACCCAATGTGACGGGTGTGCTGCACATGGGTCACGTGCTGAACGAGACGATTCAGGATATCCTCGTTCGCCGTGCACGGTTAGAGGGCAAGAACGCCTGCTGGGTACCCGGTACCGACCATGCGTCGATTGCGACGGAGGCAAAGGTCATCAAACGCCTCAAGGAGCAGGGCATCAACAAGAGTGACCTCACCCGTGAGGAGTTCCTCAAATATGCGTGGGACTGGACGGAAGAGCACGGAGGCATCATCCTCAAGCAGCTGCGCAAGTTAGGCTGTTCCTGTGACTGGGACCGCACGTCGTTCACGATGGACGAGACCCGCAGCAAGGCGGTCATTCATGTGTTCTGCGACCTGTATAAGAAAGGGTTGATCTACCGCGGTCTGCGTATGGTCAACTGGGATCCCGAGCGTCAGACGGCGCTGAGCGACGAGGAGGTGATCTACCACGACGAGCATAACAAGTTCTACTACCTGCGTTATGAAGTAGCGGAGGAGCCGGGCAAGTACGCCATCGTCGCTACTACCCGTCCGGAGACAATCTTCGGCGATATAGCCGTCTGCATCAACCCCAAGGAGGAGAAGAACCAGTGGCTCAAGGGCAAGCACGTGATTGTGCCGGGCGTGGGACGCGTCATCCCTATCATCGAGGATAGGTACGTAGAGATCGGTTTCGGTACCGGTTGCCTCAAAGTGACACCGGCGCACGATGTGAACGACTACGCCCTCGGACAGAAATACAACCTCAAGACCATCGATATCTTCACTCCTGACGCCCATCTGAACATGGACACCGTGGAGCCCGAACTCCAGCCGAACGTACGCAAGTACCACGGCATGGACCGTTTCGACTGCCGCAAGCAGATCGTCGAAGACCTGCAGGCACTCGGTCTCGTGGAGAAAATAGAGGACTACGACAACAAAGTAGGCTACTCGGAGCGCACGAACGTGCCCATCGAGCCGCGGTTGAGCCTCCAATGGTTCGTCAAGATGCAGCACTTCGCAGACATCGCCCTGCCGCCGGTAATGAACGACGACATCGTCTTCTATCCCGCCAAATACAAGAACACCTACCGTAACTGGCTGGAGAACATCAAAGACTGGTGTATCAGCCGTCAGCTCTGGTGGGGTCACCGCATTCCGGCGTACTACGACGCCGACCTGCTGGCACAGACGGGTCTGGAGAACTACCCGGACGACAAGATTATCGTGAGCGAGACGAAGCCCGAAGGCAACTACGTACAGGACGAAGGTGCGCTGGATACCTGGTTCAGTAGTTGGCTCTGGCCGATCAGCCTCTTCGACGGCATCGAGAATCCGGGCAACAAAGAGATCAACTATTACTACCCCACCGCCGACCTCGTAACGGGCCCGGACATCATCTTCTTCTGGGTAGCGCGTATGATCATGGCGGGCTATGAGTACGTAGGCAAAATGCCGTTCAAGCATGTGTATTTCACCGGCATCGTGCGTGACAAACTCGGTCGCAAGATGAGTAAGAGTCTGGGTAACAGTCCCGATCCGCTGGATCTGATTGAGCGCTTCGGCGCCGACGGCGTGCGTATGGGTATTCTGCTCTCTGCGCCCGCAGGAAACGACATCCTCTACGATCAGGGACGTAACTTCTGCAACAAGATTTGGAACTGCTTCCGTCTCGTCAAAGGGTTTGAAGTAGCAGACATCGAGCAGCCCAAAACAGCAAAAGATGCGATCGAATGGTTCGAAGCCAAACTGGGCGAGACCGAAGCCGAAGTGGCGGATCTCTTCTCCAAATACCGTCTCTCCGAGGCGCTTATGGCGATCTACAAGCTCTATACAGACGAGTTCAGCGGTTGGTATCTGGAGATGATCAAACCCGCATACCAACAGCCGATCGACCGCGCAACGTACGAAGCCACCCTCGCATTCTTCGACCGCTTGCTCGTACTACTCCACCCCTTCATGCCGTTCATCACCGAGGAACTATGGCAAAACCTCTATGAGAGAAAGCAAGGCGAAAGCATTATGATTGCTTCTAAACACGGCAAAAACACGGCAAAAACACAGCAAAAAGACGGCAACGACTGCATACTTGCAGCCATTGAAACGCTGAAAGAGATTGTCTCCGGAGTACGAAATGTCCGTGCGTCGAAGAATATCCCACAGAAAGAGGTACTGTCCCTCTATTTCGAGGGCGCAGACACGTACGAATACGCTGCCCTGCTGCAGAAACTGGCGAATGTCACCATCGCTACGCAGGATGATTCCAACGCCAACTGTGCTAAGTTCATCGTAGGAACGGTGGAGTATGCGATTCCGATGGACGCGTTCATCAATGTGGACGAGGAGCTCAAGAAACTGGAGGCGGATCTCGCGCACCAGCAAGGATTCCTCAAAGGCGTCATGGCGAAACTCGGCAACGAGCGCTTCGTAGCGAACGCCAAGCCGGAGATCGTCGAGCTGGAACGCAAGAAGAAAGCCGATGCCGAGAGCCGAATCGCTTCTATCGAAGAGGCCATCAAGGCGCTGAGAAATTAAGAATTAAAAATTAAAAATTTAAAAAGAAGCGGCTTTGACGAGTCGCTTCTTTTAGTGTAAGGGCCGGTGGTTTGCGGCTTTCCAACGCTTATGTTGGAGCATGAGTTCATTTTTGGTCTGCGGTGTACAGAAGGTGTCCACAAACCGCTCCCAGATATACTTCACCGCCAGCGAGGACGGGTGTACCAAATCATCGGCATAGAAGCGGTAATCGCGCAGTTCGTCCAGCAGTATTTCGTAGGAAGGGAAATAAGAAGCGCCAGTAAGAGCCTCTACTGCCATCAGAAGCGTGGCTTTGGAGAGTTGGTTCTCATGTAGACCATCCTTTATATGGCGGATCGGCGAGACGGTGAAGAGCCAATGCTTATCGGGGTAACGGTCAATGATCGGTTGCCACGTAGCCACAATTTCCTCTACCGTCAACCGCCTGCGGGTGAAGGCATCCGCCGGCAATTTATGACAATTTCCAACTATCTGTCCTCCCATTTCGTACACCCACGCGGTACCGAAAGTGACGATTACCACCGTTGCTTCCGCGAGGGCTTTCTGCATGGTTTCGATAGATTCCCGCACGGCCGTTTCCGCTTCCTCTTTGGTCGGCCTGGAGAAAGCACCGTGGTGCGCCATTGAATGCCAGAGACCGTCGTATTCCACGAGCGGCAATTCGTAATTTGTAATTTGTAATTTGTAATTTATCGCATTTGCGATGGAGAGCGGGTTATAGAGTGTGCCGAAGGGATTGCAGGTGACTTGCAAGTAGCGTTGCTGCATTTGTTCGCCTATCTCATCGGAGAAACACGAACCGAGCATGAGGATTTTGTCCTCATAGCCGATCTTCCATTCGGAAGGTTTGATATCTACTATCGTCTGCAGTTTCATCTTTCACTTTTCATCTTTCATCTTACTCAAAGTGCATTACTTTCGCCGGACTGATTTTGGTGATAATCATGGACGGCAACAATAATATCAGTACAGAGACGGTGACGGTCAGTATGTTAAGCGCCACGAGCCATCCCCACGGGAACGCAATCGGCACATAACTCACATAATACGCTGCGGAGTCGAGCGGGATAAGATGTCCGAAATACTGTACTGCCGCGAGCGCAAATCCGAATATATTGCCGTACAAAACGCCTTTGCCGATCAGCATGGAGGCTTGGGTAATAAAGATCCGCCGCACGAAACGATTGTCCGCCCCGAGCGCTTTGAGCGTGCCGATGAGCTGCACGCCGTCAAGAATCAGAATAATCAGTCCGGAGACGATATTAAAGCCCGCCACCAGAAGCATCAGAATGATGATTACCACCACGTTCATATCCAGCAGATCGAGCCACGCAAAGACCGCCGGGTTCTGCTCCTTGAGAGTCTGGACATAATAGACATTATAGCCGTCCTCGTCCAAATGGTTGACCGTCGCGAAATAGATACGATCCGCCACCTCGTCCAGATAGCGGACATCATCGACGAGAATCTCCACGCCGGAATATTGGGGAAGATCTGAGGATTTGAAGATTTGAGGATTTGAAGATTGGATATTTAGCAGCCGTTGTGCGGAGGCGAGGGATGAGATGATGAAGAGGTCGTCAAACTGACCGAACCCTGTCTCGTAAAGCCCCGTGACCTTAAACCGCCGCGCGCGGACCTCCGTGTCATCGACAAAATAGGCATTGACACTACTCCCTACGGAGAGCCCCATCCGCGATGCCAACGGGCGCGAGAGAAGCACCTCGTTGGGGTGCGAAGGCAGTTCGCCGGAGACCATATTGGCGCTGAAGAAATCCCAGTAGTCGGTACCCTTCAGAACTATCCCATGGAAAGCCGAATCGGTTTTGAGCATACCGGGTTTGGTCACAAACGGCGAAGCCGTACGCACATGTTCGTAGTTCCCGAGACGCGCCAAGAGGCTATCCGATACCTCAATGGGCTGCAGGTCGTACGTGTTGTTGTTATCAAAGGAGACCAGTTGTATATGCGCCCCGAAGCCCGCCACCTTGGCAGTAACCGTCTGCTTGAAGCCCACGACGATACAGATGGTCAAAATCATGACCATTACCCCGACGACAATCCCGGCGAGCGCCACCCGTATTGCGGGCCGCGCATGACGCGTTTCTCCCTCCTGAGAGAAATAAAGTCGCTTTGCTATTTGTATTTCGGGTCTCAACGGCACGATTTTTGTTGTATATTTTTTGAATAATCCGACTAATCAGAATACTCTGAACGATGCTAAAAAAACTATCACTTATTCTCTTTGCAGCCCTGCTTACGGGCAGTATGATGGCTCAAGAACCTGTTGATCATCAGCGTGTACAGCGTACCCCGCATGAGGAAGCGCTCAAGCAGACTACGCGTCTGGTGCGCGAGTTAGGGATCAAGGATTCCGCACGTATTGATACTATCTACAAGATGCATCTCAAGTATGCCCGCTCCCGTCAGAAAGGACTCACTCGCGCAGAGAACATGGAACGCATGCAGGCTATCTACAACGAGTTGAAACTCCTGCTGACCCCGGAGGAGTTCGAGCGGTTCATGAACCACCCCGCCGAGCAACCCCGCCATCCCCAAGGAACTTCGTTAGCCCCCAGAAGACCAGCACAGCCCACGCAGCGCCAATAAGCAATCCCGCCACTATATCCGTGGGGTAATGCACCCCGAGATACATCCGGCTATAACAGTTCAAAGCTACCCAAGTCATAAGGCCTGCGGTAGCTATTTTATTTCTATAAAGCAGGCTAAAAAGCAATCCGACAGCCATCGTGTTGGCGGCATGGGAAGAGCAAAAACCATATCTCCCGCCCGCATACCGGCATACCAAATGCAGCGGATCAAGCGCGGGTTCGTGGGTAGGTCGGAGCCTGCATACCAAGGGTTTGATGATGCCAGAGGTCGTAAAATCCGAGAGTCCCACCGCAATGCCGAAGCCGACAAGAATCAGCAGAACCGCCTTCCATGAGCGGTACCGGTAAGCGACAAGCCCCACCAACAATACATAAAGAGGGATCCAAGTCTTGGAGCGGCTCACATACCAGAAGAACGTGTCCAACCACTCGGAATAATGGCCGTTAATCCAGAGTAATATGTCTGCGTCAAGATTATTCATTAATCAATATTGCGGTGTGGCAGGCTACGAGAGCGGCTGTCTCGGTGCGAAGCCGCGCAGCGCCTAACGAGACAGGCCGGTAACCGTTTTTGAGAGCCCATTCCACTTCTGCGGGCGAGAAGTCGCCCTCGGGACCAATGAGTACAACCGTCTCGTGGCCGCGGGTAATACATTGCTGAAGCGCTTGCTTGGTATCCGTGGGACGATAAGCCGCTTGGAGCGAAGCACTCTCTTCCTCCGTCATGCAATGAGCGATGAACCGATCTCCGCTCGCCTGCAGGTCGCTCATCTTGGTCAACGGATGAAGCACGGGGAAACGGGTCTTGAGGGACTGTTTCGCCGCCGAAACGACAATCTTTTGCAACCGTTCCTGATTGACCGTTTTGCGCTCCGAGTGGTCGCAGAGCAAGAGCGTGATCTCATCCACGCCCATCTCCACACATTTCTCGATGGCCCACTCCGTGCGGTCGATGTTCTTCGTCGGCGCAAGGGCGATGTGCACCCGCCCTTCATGCAGAGGCGCAGGCTGCTCCACCGCCGTGACACGCAGTTCGCAGTGCTTGCGGTGCGGGTTGGTGATTTCGCAGTGATAGAGATTTCCCATGCCGTCGGTCACGAGAATCTCGTCCCCCGCCGTACGGCGGAGAACTTGAACGCAATGCGCACTCTCTTCCTCGGGAAGAACAGGGCTTGCGGCTATATCGGGTGCGTAGAAAAGGTACATTACAGTTCTGATTCCTTCAGGCGCTCGGCATTCTCAGCTACTTGCAGGGCATCGATGACCCCTTGAATATCGCCGTCCATGAACGCTGCGAGGTTATAAACCGTATATCCTATACGGTGATCGGTGATACGTCCCTGCGGGTAGTTGTAGGTGCGGATCTTAGCAGAGCGGTCACCGGTCGAGACCATGGTTTTACGGCGCGCGGCTATGTCGTCAATGTATTTCTGGTGCTCCTTGTCGTAAATCTGCGTACGCAAACGCGCGAGCGCGCGTTCCTTATTCTTCGGCTGGTCACGGGTCTCCGTACACTCGATCAGTATCTCCTGCACTTCGCCTGTATTGGGGTTGCGCCAGTTATAACGGAGCCGCACGCCGGACTCCACCTTGTTTACGTTCTGTCCGCCGGCACCGCCCGAACGGAAAGTCTCCCATTTGATCTCTCCTTCGTTAATATGCACCTCGAACTCATCCGCCTCGGGCAGGACAGCCACCGTGGCAGCCGAGGTATGCACGCGTCCCTGTGTCTCCGTCACCGGCACACGTTGCACACGGTGCACGCCGGATTCGTACTTGAGCGTACCATATACATTCTCGCCCGTGACATTGAAGATGATCTCCTTGTAGCCACCGGCAGCGCCTTCGGTAAAGGACGAAATGGTATATTTGAATCCTTTGATTTCGAAGTATTTCGTGTACATGCGGAAGAGGTCTCCGGCAAAGATCGCCGCTTCGTCACCACCCGTACCGCCGCGTATCTCCATGACGACGTTCTTGCCGTCCTCGGGGTCTTGGGGCAGGAGTTGAAGTTTCAGTTCTTCCTCCAGCTTCGGTATCTGCGGTTCGAGTTCATCGATTTCCGCCTTCGCCATCTCTTTCATCTCAGGGTCGGACTCATTGAAGAAGAGGTCCTTGGCGTCCTGCAGATCGGTCACGGCTTTCTTATACCGGCGGGCACATTCCAGCACACGTTCCAAGTCGTGGTAATCACGGTTGAGGCGCACATAACGCGCCTGATCAGCAATGACCGAAGGATCGGTAATCAGCAGAGAGACCTCATGAAACTTGGCCTCTAATCCGTCTATTTTATCGAGTATGTTCATTGTTTATTTTCCTCTTCTTCTTTCTCTTTCATCCGTTTCCAGATACGATAGTTTTTCCAGATTGCTTTCCACTCCCGTGAGGTGATATACCACTCTTTATTCTTACGCGGCGGACGGTACACCGGGCGGGTTTCTATCTGCACCTGCCGTTTCAGTGAGTCCACGTTATAGTGTCGCGCCAGACTATCTCCGAGCAGGAGTGCATCTTGCTCCTCCGCCTTATGGATACGGAGTTCGTCCACTGCCATCTCGGTCGAAGGATCGTCTTTCGGCATGGCTCGGAGCTCTTTGAGGAACATGTGCACAAGGAGATACAATCCAAAGACCGCTCCCCCGACAAGGACCAATATAAGCCCTATATAAGCCTGCTTATCCCGCATGCGCAATGCTCCGCCGAAGTTCTTATGACGAGTTCCGGAGCGGGTGTCATGGTGATGGCGGTGTTTGGGTTTCTCACCCCATCCGGGCTGATATATCTTCTCCTCACTCATCAGCGTCTTCTACCGCTCATTTGCTGCACTTTGCGCATCATCTTGGAGGTCTGTTCAAACTGCTTGAGGAAGCGGTTGAGTTCCACAATGGTGACGCCTGATCCCTTCGCGATACGGTTCTTCCGGCTGCCGTTAAGCAGTGACGGATTAGCCCTCTCGGCAGGGGTCATGGAGTTGATCATCGCTTCGATGGGTTTGAAGGCATCATCGCTCACCTCCACGCCTTTCAGCGCTTTGTCCATTCCCGGGATCATACCCATGAGGTCCTTCATCGAGCCCATCTTCTTGATCTGATTGAGCTGACCGATAAAATCATTGAAATCGAACTGGTTCTTGGCAATCTTTTTGCTGATACGGCGTGCTTCCGCCTCGTCGTACTGCTCTTGCGCCCGCTCCACGAGGGACACCACATCGCCCATACCGAGGATACGGTCCGCCATACGCGCGGGGTGGAAGACGTCCAGCGCCTCCATCTTCTCGCCCGTACCGATGAACTTGATCGGTTTATCTACCACCGTACGGATGGAGAGGGCTGCACCGCCACGTGCGTCACCGTCCAGTTTGGTCAGCACAACGCCGTCGAAATCGAGCCGGTCGTTGAACTCCTTCGCGGTATTAACGGCGTCCTGACCGGTCATGGCATCGACCACGAAGAGGGTCTCGGAGGGCTGGATAGCACTCTTAATAGCGGCTATCTCCACCATCATCTGCTCATCGACCGCCAGACGACCGGCTGTATCGACGATCACTACATCGTAGCCCATCTTACGAGCCTCAGCGATGGCGTCCTGCGCCTTCTTGACGGGGTTGGACTCATTCTCGCCCGTATAAACTTTGGCATTAATTTGCTCGCCTAACACGCGCAACTGCTCGATGGCTGCCGGACGATACACGTCACAGGCGACGAGCATCACTTTCTTGTTCTTCTTCGTCTGGAGATAGTTCGCCAGTTTGGAGGCAAAAGTAGTCTTACCGCTACCCTGCAGACCTGCCATAAGGATGACTGCCGGAGAACCTTTGAGATTGATCTCCTGCGTCTCACCGCCCATCAACTCGGCTAACTCGTCATGTGTGATTTTGATCATCAACTGCCCCGGACGCACCGCATTGATGACGTTCTGACCGAGGGCTTTCTCTTTCACCCTGTCAGTAAACTGCTTGGCGGTCTTGTAATTCACATCCGCCTCTAGCAGCGCCTTGCGGATATCTTTGACCGTCTCCGCAATGTTAATCTCGGTAATTCGCCCTTCACCTTTGAGAATCTTAAAAGAGCGTTCTAATCGTTCACTTAAATTATCAAACATTATACTCCTAATTTACAATTTGGGTGCAAAGGTACGAAAAAAAATTGATAATTGATAATTGATAATTGATAATTGATATTTTTTTGCATCAAAATGCACTTTTTACTAAAAAAAGAACGCGCGCGCTTGCACATGTAAAAAAAATGTTGTACCTTTGCGCCGCAATTTGGACTTTTTTTTACACACAACAAAAAATTAAATGCATTTTATGCGACTTACACACACACGAGAGAACACATGGCGAACCCGGATTGTAGCGGTTCTGGCCATGTTAGTCACTACGCTACCTGTTTGGAGTCAAGGTGGCAGAGGCGGACTGGCGAATGGTGATCATTACCATTTCGGATACATAAGCGGCCATGTAGGGTATTCGATTTTATCTACGCGCGCGGCGGGCGTAATGCCGCTCGGCAACGTAGGCGGCGGTTTCGGCGTAGGATACGAGTACCGCAACAGCGGCCTGTGGGCGAACATTGGCGTACAACTGAGTTTTCACCGGTCAAGTCTGGTGATAGACGAATATAGCACCCGTAATGAAGCGGACCAGCGCCCATATAAGGGTTTTGACACCCAGGGACGTGCAACCACCTTCCATTACCGTGTCAATCAAACGGATAATATCGAGTGGAATTTTCTGGACATACCGGTTCTGTTCGGCTATTATACGCATGGTTTCCACGTGGGAGCCGGCGTCAAGTTGAGCTATGCCATCTCTTCGCGTACGCGCGCTACGGGCACGTATAACCTGAGCGCGACGAACGAAGATTTAGCTGTCACATTTGAGAACAAACCGGAAGCCGGATATACGGATTATAAGTTTGAGAACAGGGACAACAATCGTCTCAATATCGGTGCGAGTCTGATTGGCGAGATTGGTTACGATCTGCTCTCCTCCGCCCCCTTCAACAGCAGTATTTGCCACGTACTGAAACTGGCATTCTATGTAGAGTACGGTCTGAACAACCTGACTAAAGGGAATGATTTCGCCGTTCGTTCTGTAGTACCGAACCCGAACAACGCACGCGAAGCAACGATCAACCCGTATCTGAATACGGTAAGCGCACCGGCGAGAACCGTACCGTTCATTGCCGGCATAAAGCTGACATATATGATCGGCGGAAGCCGAACGGCAAGACGCGGATTCCACCACGGTTGTATGTGCTATAATTAAAAATAGTGTACAGCACTTTAGTCCGACTTTAATCCGACTTTAGTCCGATTTTATACCGACACATTCTGGAAAGTTTATGAATATGAAAAAATATATATTTAGAGCGTTGAGCTGCGCGGTGCTTTTGGCTACCGCTGTGAACGGCTATAGCGCCAATGGCATTATTGAGGTCAAGAATTACAAAATCTGTCCGGAGGATCAGCTGGAGCTGAGCCTGAACAAGCGGACAGTACAAGTAACACGTGACACCACTATTTATGATACGCTGCAAGTGGCTGATCCTACTGCGGACAGTATCTACGTGTATGTAGTCAATGTCTATCCGTCGTTTCTGGATATTCAGGAACGCAGGCTGGCCGAAGGTGACTCGTTCGAGTGGAATAACATGACGATTAACCAGGCAGGTACGTACGACAAGACCTACAAGGCCCTGACAAGCGGTTGCGACAGTATCTACCGTCTGCTCGTAACCACGTATCATGTTGATACCATTGACACGGCAGCTACCCTGTGTCCGTCACAGACGCTCACATGGCATGGCATGACGTATGGTCAAACGGGCAAGTATGCGTTCTCGGGCATCCGCGAGAACGGCGACAGAGTGTACTACCGTCTGGATCTGAGGGTTAAGACGATGGCCTATATCGATACTCTGTTCCGGGTATGTGAAGGCGAGCAGGTGGTGTTCAATGGCACTTCGTATAGCAAGGCCGGTGAGTTCTACCACCCCTATACGTGCGATACGACATACAGGATTACTATCGTCAAGAATCCCTCCACGCTCCATCTGCAGAACGGTTTATTGGACGGGACGCACCCGTACTACTGGCGATACACCGCTAACGGCGAGGTAATCGTAGATACGCTGGACACCCCGGGTACATACGAGCACTTGACAAGAAATGAAACGACCGGATGTAACGACACCTGGCGACTCGTACTGAGCAAAGACGAGACGAAATATCATTTTATCGAAGAGGAGACAATCTGCGAGAACGAACCCTTCAGTTGGCGTGGTCGCGAGGGACTAAACCGTCTTGGAGTAGGTCAGACCATACATTATTTTGACAACTACCGTACAAAAACAGGTCAGGATAGTATCTATGAACTAATCTTGACGGTGAAACCGGTATTGCGGTCCAGCCGCACTATTCCTTTCTGCGGAAGCATTGAATGGAAGGGCATGAGGTATTCGGAATCGGCTATTATGTTCGATACACTCACTTCGATTCAGTACAGCTGCGACTCCATCGTGAAGACTATCTTACAAAAAGGTATCAGTTTCCACCACCATGATACAACGACGATCACCCCCGGTGAGACAATCGTATGGCGCGGGCAAACGATTACGGCGGACGGTCAATACGAGGAGCGTCACCTGACAGCACTGGGATGCGACAGTATCTATTCGTTGGGCGTGGGGCTCCGTGAAGCGGCGCAGGCGACAAACACGAAAACCGATGTAGCAAGTATCTGCGAGGGGAACTATTACGAATGGCGCGGGCACAAATACTTCAACAGCAATATTTACGTAGATTCGGTCTTCGTAAACGGCGATCGAGCACAAGGATTAGACTCTCTGTACATCCTTAAGTTGACCGTCAATCCTATTTATTCGGCTACTGAGCGCATTGCCTTCACGTCATTCCCGGCTACCTATCGCGAGTTTGAGTTCACCGCTCCCGGTTCGTATCATGAGTTCCACTATCTGAGTTCAACGGGATGCGACAGTGTGATTACGGTGTATGCCGATCTAGAGGTAATCCGCAACGAAGAAACCGTAACGGTTTGTCCGAGCGAGCTGCCCTACAGATGGCGTAATCATGAGTTCAACGAGTCGTACCGTTATGTGGAGACGGAGAAAGACAGGAACGGCAACGACAGCGTGCAATATATCCTGAATCTGAATGTCCTGAATATACCGGAGACACGTATCACGAAAACGATTTGCCGAGGCGGCAGCTATACGTTCGGCAACAAGGTACTGACGGAGACAGGTGTATATAAACACACCTTCAAGGACTCCGGATGCGATTCTGTTGTGATTCTCTCCTTAAACGTACTGAGTGCTGACACGAATATCTACGTTCACCACATGGACGACGGTCAGAGTTACACCTGGAACGGAACGACCTATCGGGAGACAGGCACCTACTACGACTATCGCACGAACCGCTTCGGTTGCGACAGTATCAATATTCTGCAACTGACTGTAAATCACGTAGATACAGTCGATACAACCGTTGTTCTATGCCCGAACGAGATACCGTTCTTCTGGCATGGTATCCGTGCTGCGCAAACGAATGACTACACCATTACGGAGCGCCAACAGACCGGCGACTATATCTATTATCGCCTGCATCTGACAGTGAAGGAGATGCAATACAGGGATACAACCTTCACGATTTGCGGCAACGAGCAGAAAGAGTTCAACGGCGTAACCTATACTCAGAGCGGCTTATTCTACAATAATCTCAGCTGCGACACCATCATCCGCGTGAGAATCAACCGGTTACCGCAACAGGTACATGTTACGAACGCCAGTCTGGGTGGAGGTCATGGATATACCTGGACCTATTGGGAGAATGGCGCAGAGAAGAGCGGCACCTTTACCGAGGCGGGGACTTATGAGTTTGAGAGCACGAACGCCGAGACCGGTTGCAGCGAGTTATGGCGACTGATTTTAACCAAGGACGAAACGGAATATCATTTCGTAGAGACTCTGACCAAGTGCGAAGGAGAGCCGTTCAGCTGGCACGGACTGAATAATCTGACCAACCAAGGTATCGGCACTACCTCCAGCTATCTCGTTAATTATCAGACCCGTACGGGACACGACAGTATCTACGAGTTGCTCCTCACGGTGAATCCGATTGAGCGCACAAGACAAGTAATTCCGTTCTGCGAGTCTTATACCTTGAACGGCAAACTCTACACCGAATCAACGACAGTAACCGACACCGCTTATACCGGTTTGGGTTGCTACTCTATCACGGAGTATGTTCTGGAGAAAGGGGCAAGCTTCTCTCGTCACGACACGGCAACGATCGTACCGGGTGAAACGCTGTACTGGCATGGACAGATCATTACCAACACGGGTCTGTACACCGATCCATACACCTCTATCTCCGGCTGCGATAGCATCTACACCTTAGGAGTGGGCATGAAAGAGGCGGCTGAGCAAATGAATATGCGTACCTGGAACGAATCCATCTGCGAAGGTGACACCCTCGAGTGGCGTGACAAGAGGTACTACAACACCGGCACTTACGTAGATACCGTCTTCGTAGGAAATACAAAAGAGGTTGATTCGCTGTATGTATTGAATCTGGCAGTCCATCCGACTTATCTCATCCGCGAGCGTATCACATTCCATACCTTCCCAGGCACTTACAGAGGACATGAGTTCACTGCGCACGGTGAGACAGACACCATCCGTTACACCACAGTTAACGGTTGCGATAGTATTTATATCGTAACCGCCGAACGTGAGTTAACCCGCACGGAAGAGAACGTAACAATCTGTACCGGAGATACTTATATCTGGAGTTGGAACGGCACTACGTATAGCGAATCCGGCCGGTATGTCGTAACCGTCAAAGATGCAGCCGGCAACGACAGTGTAGAGCACATTCTGAACCTCAACGTACGCTATATACCGGAGACCTTCGTCACGCAAACAATCTGCCGAGGAGGCAGTTATACCTTCGGTGACCGCCTGCTGACGGAGAGCGGAGAGTACGAATATACCTTCAAGAGCGGTACGTGCGACTCGCTGGTTCACCTCTCTCTGAACGTCGTACACGCAGACACGAACAAACTCGTCCACCACATGAATCCGGGTGACCATTTCACCTGGAACAACGAGGTCTATAGTGAGACCGGTACCTATTTCTACTATGGTACCAACCGTTTCGGTTGCGACAGCGTAGCGGTATTGGAGTTGACCGTCAACCACGTGGATACGATCGATACCACGGTCGTAGCCTGCCAGCGCGAGCTGCCCATCAGATGGCATGGCATCAGCGCCAGCCAGACAGGCGACTACAGCGGCACGGAGCAAAAAGCGGACGGCGGCTACAACTACTATCGTCTGCACCTAACGGTTCGTCCGATTGTGCAGATCGACACTACATTCACGATTTGCGATGACGAGCAGGTGATCTTCAATAACAAGACCTACAGCGAGAGCGGCCGGTTCTTTGACTACCTGAGTTGCGACACCATTGTAGAGGTGAATATCAACAAACACCCGCAACGCATCTATGAGACCCGCGCGGCTTTAGGGCAAGACAAATACACCTGGACATACGGTCCTGCCGGTCAACAGACAACCGTACCATACGACAAACCGGGCACGTATGAGTTCGAGTTCCCGAACGCAGAAACAGGGTGTAGCGAGATATGGAGACTGATCCTGAGCCAGGATATGAACGAATATCATTTCACCGAGCGACTTGAGATCTGTGAAGGAGACGAGTTCAGTTGGCACGGAATGGGCAATCTGAGCCACCAGTACATTGGTGAGGAACACGAATACAAAGCGGAATACAAAACCCGCAACGGAAAAGACAGTATCTATACCCTCTACCTGACCGTTAAGCCGGTTCAGCGCACCTACCGCACGATCACGTTCTGCGGTGAGACCACCTACAAAGGTGTGACCTACACGAGCAACACCATCGTACGCGACACGATGATCGGTGCCAACGGCTGCGATAGTATTATCCTGATCAACTTCAATAAAGCCAACTCGTATTTCTTTAGCGAGACGAAGGACCTGCCGCAAGGTAAGGTGTTTAAATGGCATGGCGAGGATATCTATACCGACGGCGTGTACCGCGATGAGTACCAGACGCAGTATGGTTGCGATAGTATCTATGAGTTGCGCGTTACCATCATCCCGGCTACACCGGAGACGAACCAATATTCCGAGCAATTGTCGATCTGCGCCGGTGACACGGTATTATGGCGCGGCAAAGACCTCTGGCGCGGCGGTACGTATGTGGATACCGTCTGGACTGCCGGCAAAGAGAAAGTGGATTCCATCTTCACCCTGAGCCTCAACGTATGGCCCAGTTACCGCGATACGATTGTGCGCCACTTATACAGCTGCAACGACGGTTCGGCTATCCAGTACAACGGCAACCTGTACCACGACGATACAACCGTTGTGTCCGTCTTCTCGACCATCCATGGTTGCGATAGTATCGAGAAAGTATTCATGCACTTCAATACGGCGCTGTTCATGACTGATACAGCCAAAATCGCGGACAATAAACTGCCGTACGAATGGCGTCCGAACAATGACACTACTATTCTCCTGAGTGATGCCGGTACCTATCAGTACACGAAACCTATCCCCGGCGGATGTAACAACACATGGGAGTTGCACCTCATCGTATATCCTACTTTCTTCTACAAAGACTCGGTAGTATTATGCGAGAACGACATGCCTTATTATTGGGATAAAGGTCCGGTTGAGCATGCCGGAGACGCATTGAGTGCAGCCGCTGGTGAGACCAAACTGATCACGTACTCGTACACCAGTGTTGTTACCGGCGCAGATAGCATCTACCAACTGAAGATGACCGTCAAAGAGAGACCTTATAGTATCCAACAACTCTATATCTGCAACGGTGATCAAGAAACTCTGCCTAACGGGAAAACCTATAACAGCAATGTGATGGTAGCGGATAGCATCTATCGCGACACGGTGGTTATTCCGTCTCCGACTGAAGGATGTGACAGTATCGTTTACTATGAGATTCTGGTTCGCCCGATACAGACAAGCATCAAGACGGAGATTATGCACCTGGGCGATACGATCTTCTGGATGGGCGAAACGATTACCAAACACGAGACACACACGTACACCAAAGATAGTACCGACGAGGCAACCGGGTGTAAAATCACGAACCAACTGCGCGTTATAGCCGAGTACCGGGAGGTAGCAACGAAATGCGCTTTGGACACTCCGTATATCTGGAGATACAACAACGGCAAATACTATGTGACAGGTCTTTACACCGATACCGCATATGATGCGGGGGGCATGATCACCAAGTTCCATTCGTTGGATCTGCAGGTGAAGATCCCTGTGGATACGACCATCTACCTCCGAGGCTGTCTGCCGGCTGGTGTGACATTCAACGACAAGACCTATCTGGAGAGCGGAATCTACCGCGACACTATCGCCTGCGACACGATGTACACCATTCACGTGAAGGTGGATACCATTCATGAGATCAATCTGGTGGACACGATCTGCGAGGAGTTCCTACCCTACATTTTGGGTCGCCAGAATCCTGACACCATCTGGGCGGAAGGTACTTATCACCACAAAGATACTACCGCTTGCGGTTGTGACTCGATTGTCAACCTGCGACTCCGTATTATTCCTAAATTGACCAAAAACGACTCCACCTTCGTCTGTGAAGACAGGATTATGGAGAAGCCGGTAATCTTAGGTGATACGATTACGCCATGGTTCGATTTCCGCAACGGAGGTCTTTTCCACGGCACATGGGAAGGCAAGTGGCACGGTGTATCGTACACCACCGATACTATCGTATGGAACTGCGACAGCAGTTATTACCACCATATTATTGTTCGTCCGCGTCAGGTTCAACCGGCTGTTGATACCTTCTATCTGTGTAAGGGTGATTCCGTACAGTTATTATGGCCGTACAGTGACAAATGGTTCCGCGAGCCGGGATTGTACAAAGACACCCTCAAAACCAACTCGGCGTTTATGGACGAGAAACACGGATATGTACATAACGACCGCGACTACCTGTGCGACAGTATCGTCCACTGGTTGGTTATCTACGCGGATACGGTACACGAGGAGAGGACGGCACACATCGCTATGGGCGACTCACTCTTCTTCGATAACCAATGGAGATACGCAGCCGGCGATTACGACTCTATTGCGCAAGCGGTTGACACCAATTCGTACGGCGAACATTGTAAGTACGTGATGACGTTACACCTGTATGTCGATTCCACCTACCATTTCCGCGATACGATGGAGGTATGCGAATTCCCGGGCAAAGAGATACACTACATCTGGTCCGATGGACACGAGCGTATTTACACGATGCCGAAGAAAGATACGGCACTCCATGTGATCGACACACTGCCTACACTACACTACCGGTTTGACAGTATCTATGACATGTACATCGATTACCGTCAGAAGTATTTCACCCAGATCTACGATACGATCTGCGAGGGCGACTCTGTCCGGTTCGACATCCATCACCGCAACAACACCATCACGCAGCGGTTCCTGACAACAGACGGTATCTATCGGGATACGGTTCCTGCGCTCAACGGTTGCGATAGTATCATCGAGTTGTACCTCAAGACCCGCGACAGTATTCCGACGACCTACATCAGCCACATGATTACAGATCGCGAGATCCCGTATTTATGGACTCATCAGTGGAAAGAAGACGGACTGCCCAAGGACTCGACGGACACGCTGCGAGCTACAGGTATCTACCGGTTCACTATGCCGAGCCAATACGGATGTGACAGCACGATTGTTCTTAACTTCACGGTTCATCAGACGCATGTCTTCCGCGATACGATTGAGTTATGCGAGTGGTCCAACACAACCCATACCCATGTATGGAGCACCGGTTATCAGCAGAAGTACACCCTTCCGCAGGATGACGACACGCTCCATTACTACGACACGATCCAGACACGTATTCTATTCGACAGTATCTACGATCTGTATGTGCATTTCCACGCTCACGCTATCACCTATATAGACACCAGTCTTTGTCACAATCAATCAATGCGGTTTGGTCTGACGAAGGATAACACGTATCGATCTGTCTCTAAAACCGGTGAGTACCGTGATACGTTGACTCGCGTAGCGAATGGTTGCGATAGTATCATCGTCCTGCGATTGAATGTCTATCCGCTTTACTCGCACACATATAACCATCATATATCGAGCGTGGATACGCCGTATGTATGGGAACACATAGATGCGACGGGTAAGATCTTCCCCAGCGACACACTCTATGCCGAAGGCAAATACGACTATACCTTCACCAACCAGCACGGCTGCGACAGTACCGATGTGCTCAACCTCTACGTACACCAGTCTTATCTATACCGCGATACGGTACAGATCTGTGCGTCCGAGACTCCTTATACATGGGGAGGGCAGAAAGATATCTACACCACCGGCGAATATATCCAGTACTTCCGGACGCACGATAACATGGCGGATAGTACACATGTACGTTTCGTTCGCGTGATGCCGGTTCAACATGATACCATTCAGGCGATGATCTGCGAAGGCGATTCGATGCGCTTCGGCTTGACCAAATCCAACTTGCCGCGTTTCATCCACATGCCGGGATTGTACAACGATACGTTGACTACCGTACACGGCTGCGATAGTATCATTACGCTGACGCTCAATGTGTTCCCGCGTCATTATAGCGACACTACGGTACACATCGCCGATGTAGATACGCCGTATGTATGGAAACATGTGGATGCCGCCGGGCATATATATAACAGCGACAAGTTATATGCCGCCGGCCGGTACGGTTTCCGCTTCCCGTCACAATACGGATGCGATAGTATCGACAGCCTGACTCTTGTCGTCCATCCTACCTACCTGTTCAAAGACACCATCTCCATCTGCTCAAGCGAGACACCCTATAACTGGTATAACGTGGACGCAAATGGCGACAGTACTTTGTTCCAGAAAGCGATCTATGAAACAGGTCAGTACATCAAGCATTTGCAGACTCATGACGGATACGATAGTACATACATGCGTTACATCTATGTATTGCCGGTTAAACGGACGGAGATCCACGATAGTATCTGCGCGGGCGAGAATAACTTCTATGTATTCAACGGACGGAAACTGACCGAGAGTGGTGTCTTTACGGATACCTTGACGGCGGCGAACGGATGCGACTCCATCGTCAAACTGAACCTCACCGTCAACAAGCCTTACTACAGTTTCCGCGAGGAGCACATCGTAGAGGGACAATCCGTCACGGCTTATGGCAAAACATTCACGACGGACACCGTCTATACCATCAAGGGGCTAACACCGCACGGGTGTGACAGCACGACGGTTCTGAAGGTGGTGGTTCATCCGATGGTGGATACCATCGTCACGGTGTGCAAATCCGAGTTACCGTACATTTGGATCAATAAGTGGAACGGACAAGTCACACCGCTCTACACCGCCGGTTTATACCGTAATGACACCACCTTCATCAACGGAGAGCGGATGTACTACGGTTTGAAACTGATTGTCAACAACCAAGTCTTCGATACTATCCGCCACACGATGTGCGAGGGATCAAGCTACGAGTTCAAGGGTAACACCATTACGAAGCAAGGCGTTTATAGGGATACACTGAGCGCAGCGAACGGTTGCGATAGTATTGTAACCCTCATACTGACCGTAAACAAACCGTTCTACAACGTCATCCGGGAGACTATTCTGGAAGGCCATTCGTACGAATTCTACGGAGATACATATACCACTTCCGGCAACTACACACATTACAGCCGTACGCCGGAGGGCTGCGACAGTACAACCGTACTCCAACTCACCGTTCATCCGATAGTTGATACCATCATCACCGTCTGCAATGTGGATCTACCGGTAGTATGGTACAATAGGTGGAATGGCAATGAGGAGAAGTTCTTCTCCAACGGCCTCTATCGCAACGACACGACCATCAACGGAGAGAAACGGTTCTACGGTATTCAGGTCAATGTCAACAACCAAGTCTTTGACACCACCCGCGTCGCCATCTGCGAGGGCAGCAGTTACTTGTTCAACGGAGAGCACCTGATGACCGCCGGTATCTACCGTGACACGCTGGAGGCTGCGAACGGATGCGATAGTATCCAGACGCTTGTCCTGACCGTCAACAAACCGTATTACAACTACCGCGTAGAACATATCCTGGAGGGACAGCAAGTGCCGTTCTTCGACACGATCTGCACTACCACCGGCACGTACACCCATTACGGACGTACACCGGAAGGATGCGATAGCACCTCTATTCTCCAACTGGTGGTTCATCCGATGGTCGATACGATCGTCACCGTCTGCAAGACAGACCTGCCTTACCAGTGGGTGAACAAGTGGAACGGACAGACTACTCCGCTATACGAAGCTGGTATCTACCGAAATGACACCACTTACATCAACGGCGAACGTATGTTCTACGGCTTACAGCTGGTAATCAACGAACCTGTCTTCGATACCATCCGCGTCGCCATCTGCGAGGGTTCGTCTTATCAGTTTGCCGGCGATGCCAAGACGACCGCCGGTATCTACCGCGACACCTTGCGTGCAGCGAACGGTTGCGATAGTATCGAGACGCTTATCCTTACCGTCAACAAGCCGTACTACCACTACTATGTAGAGCATATCCTGGAGGGCCAGCAAGTGCCGTTCTTCGATACGATCTGTACGACCACCGGCACGTACACCCATTACGGACGTACGCCGAAAGGATGCGACAGTACTACGGTGCTCCAACTGGTGGTTCATCCGATGGTAGATACGGTTGTCACCGTCTGCAAGACCGACCTGCCCTACCTGTGGGTGAACAAGTGGAACGGACAGACCACACCGCTCTACACCGCCGGAACCTACCGCAATGACACTACTTACGTCAACGGCGAGCGGATGTTCTACGGTCTGCAACTGGTGGTTACCGAACCGAGCGACACCACTATCTATCGCGAGATCTGCGAAGGAGACCTGTATAACTTCAACAACCGTTTCTTAGGCACTGCCGGTGAATACCGCGACACGATCAAGAACCATAACGGTTGCGACAGTATCGTGATCTTACACCTCAATGTGCTCAAGAAGTACTACAACTCCATTGACCGCTCCATCTATGAGGGCGACACCGTTATGTTCCAAGGCATCCCCTACTCGACCGCGGGTATCTATCCTGTACGGTTAAGCTCTTCATACGGATGCGATAGTATTATTGAGTTGAGGCTGACAGTCATCCGTCTCTTTGACGACAGCGTGACTGTCTGCGCCAACGAGTTACCGTACCGCTGGACTATGCCGAGTGACTCAACTAAGCAAAAGACCATCTACGAATCCGGTATCTATCGCGACACGGTTGTTAACAGCGAGGGAGTACAAAGTGTCATCGGTCTGAAAGTAAAAGTATTGCCTATTGCCCACGCGCCGCAACCTATTGTGGCTACCATCTGCGAGGGAGATTTCTACAAGTTCGGAGACTCAATCCTGACGGTACAAGGTACCTATTACGACACCTTGACTGCCGCAAACGGCTGTGACTCGGTGGTTATGCTCTCGCTGCAGGTACAACCGCTCGTACACCAGGTGGACAACAGGACTATCTTCGAGGGCGATACAGTGATGTTCTATGGAGACACATGCACTACTTCCGGCATCTACACCCACAACGTCCCGAACGGCAAGTGTACCGACACATATCAGCTCATCCTGAGGGTGTTGAAGGAGTTCCACGTAGATACCACGGCGTATGTATGCAAGAACGAACTGCCGTTCACCTGGCATGGATACAAGTACAATGCGTCAGGCGATTATTCGCTGCCGACCGCGTGGACGGATTCCTCACGAGTAGTGACTACGCTACACCTCTTCGTAAGAGACGCCTTCTACGGCGAGAAGAATATATCCCTCTGCGAAGGAAACATGTTTATCTTCCGCAGAGATACCTTCCGCACGAGTACGATCTTCTACGATACGATTCCGTCACAGCACGGCTGCGACTCAATCATCAAATATACCCTGCAGGTACATCCTAAGTACGAGCGTTGGGATACTGTACATATCTCCGATAAGGATTTCTATGTGTTCAACGGACGACAACTGACTATCCCGGGTGATTATGAGTACACCGGCAAGACGACGAATGATTGTGACAGTTCTATCTTCCTGCACTTGGAGGTTCATCCTTCGTACTTATATACCGAGTTCAGGGATGTTTGTGCGCCGGATACGCTTCACTGGCACGGACAAATCATTCACATGGATACCGCTTATCAAGTATCGAACACCACTACGCGTTATGGTAAAGACACTACCTACACCTATAGGGATCCATACTTGACACGCTATGGTTTTGATAGTATCTATGAGTTGAAACTGATTGTTCATCCATCCTATTACATCTACGAGCAGCACTTGATCAAGGAAGGTGAAACGACCATCATTCATGGTATAAATATTACTGAAACCAATAAGATTTACACCGACAATCTCAAAACCATCTACGGTTGCGACAGTATCTATCAGATTGCTGTGAACACCAAACGTATGATGGAGATTAAGCGTGATGTCGCTATCTGCAACGGCGAGTACTACGACCTCTACGGCCTGAAACTGACCAAGGCCGGCAAATATACCAAGATGTCGCCGGATGGAGATACGATCATGCACATCGACCTGACCGTTCATCCCACTTCGGTAGCGCAGAAACGGATTGTTATCACGGATGAAGAGGTGCCCTACTCTTACGGAGGACGGCTCTACTATCCGGAGGTTCCGGAGTGGAACTCCGCTACCCAGACATGGGATAAGGATGTCAAGACTACCCAGTTTACGAACGAGTACCTCAACCAATACGGTTGTGACAGTACGCTCTATCTTGATTTCGTAGTCACTACCCATTACTCCGACTGGAACCAGATACCGCTCTGCTCCAACGAGACACTCATCATTGATAACGACACGATCACCCACGCCGGTTATTACACCTTCGTCCGTCGATCGACTGTCACGAAACGTATGGATAGTCTCTACCGCGTAGAGATCTACGATGCGCCGAAATACGAGATGCCGCCGATCAAACGGACGATCTGCGAGGGCGACACCGTCATGTTCTACGATCGTGTCTTGAAGGTGGCGGGAGACTACCAGTATAAGTTCAAGAGCGTGGACGGCTGCGACTCTATCATCACCATGAGACTGACAGTCACGCCTACTATTCATAAGGAAACGAGCGTGCGCGTGTACGAGAAGTACCTGCCGTATATCTGGGAAGAAGTCGTAGGTGGCAAAGCGACAGAAAGAGAGTGCTACCTCACCGGCGATTATGTCAAGTCATGGCAGACGGGCGAGTGTATCAACACCTCTACTCTCCACCTGACCGTAGTACAACCGGTTACGGAAGAGCGCATCGTCTGTGGCGATGATTCCATCAAGTGGCGTAACGACAAGTGGTATAGCGTAGAGGGCTACTACTACGACACCGTCTTCAAGCCGCGGACGGACACCATCACCGATGTCTATGTGCTACACTTGATTAAGGGTCAGCCGATTAACATCAATACGATCAGAGTGGCTGAAGTAGAGGAAGATGCGAACATGCTGGATATCTACTTCTCTACCAACAACGGACTGTACTACTCGACCAAGGTCAACGTGCTCTTCAAGAACGGTCCGAGCTCCGCGTTCAGCAACCTATACAACGCGACGACCTTGAAACAAGGGGACGAGTACATGGTTTCTGTACCTATTCCGCAATACACGGATACCTGCTATGAGGGGCATCATAGATATGTTAAGCCCGGAGACTACTCGGTACAGATACAGCTCGATAATGGGGCATGCGGTAGAAGCGAGTCGCAGACCGAGATCTTCCGCATCAAGTACCCGAGCTGGATTATTCAGCAGAACTGGGCGGATATCGTGGCGCCGCTGAATGCCAACTGCAACTGCGGTTATGAGTTCTCGAAAGTCACATGGACCGACGAGCAAAATTATCCTTATGTCAGTCAGGCTACCACTTACCTGCACAACACTAACTTGAAGCCGGGTGATAAGGTGGTTATGTGGGCTACACGAAAGGGTGAAACGGCGGAGTACCCGACTTACCCGTTGACCATCGTGCCGTACGATTGGCAGAAAAACGACAACCCAATCATCGTCTATCCGACCCAGGCTCCACGCCACGCACCGATGGTTACCATCGAGGCGCCGCAGGAAGGCACTTATGAGATCTACTCATCCACGGGTATGCTCATCGGCTCCGGCATCATGAGCGAAGGACAGACGACAATCACTCTGCCTGCTACCAGCGGTGTGTACTTCATCCGCACCATACGTAGCGACAAAGCCGAGAGCCACAAAGTACTCATCTACTAAAGTACGGATTGACTAAGTACTCCTCTCCTAATACAATAAGCCCCGCGATCGCTCGCGGGGCTTATTGTATTTCTAATTATAAATTACAAATTACAAATTCTTCCTCCAGAAGGAGGAAGTCACATCCTCCCATTCCTCCCCCACTCGTTTGTAGAGCCGCTGGTTGGTTTTCTCGCTCTTCAGTCCGCCGAGTGCCTCGATATACGGACCGATCTTCACGTAGTCAAACGGACTGTCCATCCCCGGCATCTTCACGCGCCCGCTGTACCAAGCCGTCTTTAATTGTGAATTACGAACGTGCTCCGCCATCTGCGCCACGTACGCAGGATTTTGGTCGCCGCCCATGAACGCCACGCATGTGATCAAGCCTTTGTATCGGCCCGTCAGGTCGTCGAGCAGCTCTTCGTTCAGCTCCTCGCCGGTATCTTCCCACAGATGCGGACTGTGGCAACCCGGGCAATGACAAGGACACCCGGAGAGGTTGAGCGCAAGCGTCACCTCCCCGGGAATCTCTTGAAATACAACGTCGAATGATGCTACTTTCATTAGCACTGCGGAGCTTTGTTCTTCTCTGCGTAGTAACGCTGAGCCGCCTCTTTCTGGCGTGCCTCTGAGAAGTTAGACACCCGCTTCATGTAACCGATCACACGAGTCAGGTAATCCACGTTCTTCGAGTGGCAATGCGGGCACTCCTTCAAGTAGCGTTTGTCGATATGACCGCAGTCGTTACAGATTGTGTTCGGGATATTGAACGTGAAGTAGTTACATCCCTCTACAGCCGCTACGCGCAGCAACTGGCGGTACTGCTCCTGGCTCAGGTGCTCCTCCAGGTTGCAGTGCAGTGCGCTACCACCCGTCAGGTGCTCGATGTACTTGCGGCCGTGCAGACGGAACCGATCCAGTACGTTCAGGCTCTTGTCCTCTACTACGTAGAAATAGCTGTTGTAGCAGTCGCGCGGCACAACATAGCCGTCCTCGCGGTCCCACTTGGCGTGCTTGACACCCACGTTCTCTGCGGGGATCATCTCGCAGTTGAACATAACGTCCTTCGTGCGGTACTCTTTGTTCTTCTTCTCGATGATGCCGAGCAGCTCCTGTACGAAATGGGCGTACTCCGGAGTGTCTTTGATCTCCAGACCGAGGAACTCAGCTGCCTCTACCAGACCGTTCACACCGATCGTCAAGTACTGACGGCCGATGTTGATGTAACCGGCGTCGAACAGCGGCAGCATGCCTTTCTCCTGCAGGCTCTTGAGGTTCTCGTTGTAAGCCAGCTGCACTTTGTGCATCAGATCAACGACATCCTCTACATATGCCTGATAAGGGATATTGTTGCGTACGGCGTACTGGATTGCGCGGTTCAGGTTGATCGTCAGCACGGATTTCGAGCCCGTCGAGATACCACCTGCGCCTAAGGTGTAGCTGAAGCTGTTGTCGGTGATCGCGTTACGCAGACGGCAGCAGCTCGACAGACTGTCCGCATTGTCGCTCACGTATGTGAAGAACGAGTGCCCCTTCGCGTACATCTCGGCCGTGAAATCGCCGTACTCCTTGTCCTTGATGTCGCCGTTCTCTGCCAGCAGCGCCATCGTCTCTACCGGGAAGGTCAGTACCGTGCGGGTACGCTCTTCGTTGAACCAGTTCATGAAACGTTTCTGCAACCAGTTCAGGCTGTCCCAGTGAGGTGCCTCGCCGTCCGGGAAACGGAAGTTCTCGAACAAGCTCTGGAAATAGTAGCGGTCGTAGTAACTGATGTTCCAGAATACCGACTGGAAGTTACGGGCGCCGCTCGGCTGGTTCAGACTGTAAACCACTTGCTGGAAGCAGTCGCAAATCACGCGGTCGATTGTACGGCGTTTCAAACTCAGATCCACTACCTCGTCTGCGCGTTTGTAGTAGTCCTCGCCGTACTCCTTCTCAATGAAATAGTTCATATACATAAGGAACTCGGGCGTAGCGCACGCGCCTGAGAGCATCGAGCTCACCATGAACACCATGTTGATGAATCCGCCGCAGAAGGACTTCAGGTTCTTCGGAGGAGTGGCGTTGCCGCCGATACTCTTCGTACCGCCGATCAGCCACGGGTACATCGTGATGGACGCACAGTAGTTAGCGAGGTTCGTCTCGTCGTTCTTGTAGATGAAGTGCTGGTTGAGCAGCGACATATACTTGTCGCTCAGCTCCTTGCCGTACATCTCTTTGATGCGCTCGGTCAGCAGACGACGGTTCAGACGGATGAACCCCTGCTTCGGCAGCTCGCCGATCAGCGTAGCGATGTTCTTGTGCTCCACGTTCGCGTTGGCGTCGAACTTCGAACCCTCTGCCGCATTACTTGCCTGAACGTAGTTCATCATGAAATCCAGACGCTGCTGGGTCTCACGATCCTCCGTGTGGCCCTGGCGATACAGAATGAACGCTTTCGCTACCTGGTAATACCCCTCAGCCATCAACGCTACCTCTACCTGGTTCTGAATCTCCTCGACTGTTTGTTCGTTACGTACTCGCAGGTGCGAAAGGATTGCCCCTAATGTCTCTTCCGTCGCAAACGCACCCACAGCTAAGAATGCCTTCGAGATCGCATTCTTGATTTTGTCAATGGTAAAAAGCTCCTTTTTACCGTCACGTTTGATAATGTATGTTTCCATAATATATAGTAAAATTTTTCAAATTTTCCTGACCGGCTTCGCCTGACAGACTGATTTAGTGCAGAACCGAAACCGAGTGCAAAGGTACTATAAATTTTTGAATTGTGCAAATTTTTTGGCAAGAAAATTTATCTACATTTCTTAAAAGTTGTCCAAAACAGAATCTCAATTCTCTTATTCACAGCAATTTATAATTTTCTAAATGTTCAAAAGTTTCCCAAAATAAAAAGTTTTCAACAAAGCGGTAAACCTCATATGAGATTTACCGCTTAGGATTACCAATAGTAGAGGAGATGAGTCTTAACTAAAAGATAGACTCTATTATCTTATCTACAATTTCATCAAAATATGGTTGGCGAACAACCCCGAACTTACGAATCACATCGCGCTGTGTATAACCGGTTATAATCTGGCATTTAACATAACTCTGTTTGCCAAATTCACAGGTACACATTCCCTTACGGAGAGCATAACCATACTGAGGATTGATATCTGGCTTTGAACTGATAAGAACCATGTAAATCAACCCCTCCTCATCTTCTTGAAGAGTATCGTTAGAAACGATAATTGCCGGATGGACTTTCGTTTGCCCATCTGCAAAAAGAAAATTTACTTCTACTATATCACGTTGCTTATATGTCATCCTTAAATGTATTTTTCTATAAACGATGCCATATTACGCTGCGAAGTATAAACCGCTGCATCTCTCATGCGACGGTGTTCGTCTAACGTTTCCTGATCAATAAACAGGCCGGTTGCAAGCAGATTATTCAGCAAACGGCGTGAAGCAGCATCGTGCTGATTATAGTTTAATGTAATGACTGCCATAATCGTATTCTTATTTAGTTCTTTTCCTTTGACGCTGCAAAGGTACAATAAAAAAATGACATACGCAAGCGCGCATGCCATTTTTTCTAAATTTTACTCATTTTGTGGCAATTTTTACCATTCATTGCCACTCAGGTTCAGTTCTTTCT
>CAJOCN010000026.1 GCA_905233255.1 Paludibacteraceae bacterium | reverse complement strand
TGGCGCTGAACGCCTTGCGTACGTATCCGGTAATGGCAATCCCTTTGATCGCCTGAGTGGCTGTGAAACGTAACTGATGATCTGCGTTGCAGTTGAAATAAGCTTCTGTGTTGTCCGTCGCCTTGATAATCGAACCTTGGCTGCAGTGTACCAAAATATTATTATCCACAAAGGCGTATTCGTTTGTAAAGAACTGCGTATCCGGTACATGCACGGTTGTCGGCTCTGTGTATGTGTACTCCGCTTCCAGATCGTCCTCCGTCGGCAAAACGACTTCCACGGGCGTAATCTCTATTGGGTCACCATCAATGACGATGCGCTGGATACGTCGTTGCTTACCACCGGTAAGGGTGAACACAACTTGTGTCGCACTACCTGTCCATTGATCCACCTTCCAATCATTCTTATCGGTAGCGGTGCCACCAGAAACTAGCTCCCCTACGGATGCACTCAAACCGGCATACTCCTTGTTGGAGGCGCTACTCTTGGCGCAAACCAGCTGGATATTCGTCAAATTGGTTTCTGATGAGATGGTGATAGTATTATTCAGATACAGACGCATTTCCGGTTGCTTGGTCTCATAATCCTGTGTGAAGAGAGGCTCTGTCTGCCCGCTTCCCTTCGCGAGAACGACAGTGATGCCGTACTTCGTCTGGTTGATATCGTCAGACGAAGTGAATGTAAATGTCGTTGCTGCCATCATTTCGATAGCTACGCACATAACAGCAAAAAGGCTAAAAATCTTGTTCATGTAATCATTTATCACAAATCGGGCGCAAAGTTACGAAAAATATTTCATTTACGCAAGCATGCGCGTAATTTTATGCTTTTTTTATGACTAACAGATATAAAATACATAGTAAAATATAGTAAATTCCTACCATCCATCCGTTTATATGCGCAGGAATGGTACTTCCCGGCAAACTCTCTATCCATTCCACAGAGTGGTTCATGAGCCACGCCAATGCCCAAGTGATTTTACCGATAAACACACCTGCCGTACTGCCACCCAATGCGATGGTTGCCAAACCGCTTGGAACCAGAAAAGTGGCAATCGGAAGTACCAATAGGTTGGCTAACAGGAAATAAGTACTCACCTGTTTGAAATAAAACATCGTAATCGGCAGTGTGCCTAACTGCGCCGCGACGGACACTACAATGATTCCGAGAAAATAGGCTGCTATTCTACCCGTAAGCATAGCAGGGAGCCGGTTAACCATCAAAACAATCGCTGTGGTCGCGGCAAAAGAGAGTTGAAAACTGACGCTCCATAAGTCCGTCGGCCGAACGATGAGAATGAGTACAGCCGCTGCAGCTATCGTATTGATTGTCAGACTCTTACGATAAATCATCTTCCCTATTTCCACCAGTGTGACCATGAGCACCGCGCGGACAACCGAAGGCGTCAGTCCCGTTAGCCATGCGTAGCCCCACATTACCCCGATAATCGTCAGGCTGATTGCCCGTCGTGCAACTTTGTTGTCATGCATCGGTCGGAACCGTCCGCCGAGAGTCAGCAGCCACACTAAAAGACCATAAATAAGACCTGTGTGCAGTCCGCTTACTGCTAATACGTGTGCCGCTCCGGAGGCTTGGAAATGCCTTTTCAACTCCTTATCCAACTCTTCCTTGTAGCCCAAAGTCAGTGCTCCGACGGTAGCTAACTCATCGCCGCTTAAACCGGCGGCTCCTAATCGCCCGTAAAGGCGTTCCTGAAATGCGTTTGGCGCTTGTTTGACAGGATATTTAGGCGGCCGCTCCACAATAAGCAAAATTGCCGCCACCAGCGGTAGCAGCAATAAAACCATGGGAGAGGCGCTCCCGGAGCGATGCCTTATCATATCGGACCAATCCCCTATCATTCGCATGTTATAATATACTATAGTATATTATTCTGTGATTTTAAAAAATGGATTGTCTCAATGGGATCTTTTGCACCGAAGACAGCACTGCCGGCAACCAGTGCATCGGCTCCTGCATCAAACAGCGCGTGGGCATTTTCTCTGTTCACCCCGCCGTCTATCTCGATGAGTGTGTTCAATCCTCGTCGGGCAATCTCCGCCTTGATAAAACGGATCTTATCCATCGTCTCGGGAATGAATTTCTGCCCCCCGAAACCGGCAAAAACACTCATTAGCAACACCATATCCACTTTGTCCAGATAGGGAACAAGACGCTTCACGTCAATATCCGGATTAATCGTCAGGCAGGTACGAACGCCCTTGGCCTTGATCAGTTCTAAAATCGGCATGGGATCGTCCACTGCCTCCAGATGAAAACCGACCGACCATGCACCGACGTCGCAGAAACGCTCCACGTATCTCTCGGGATGGACGATCATCAGATGCACATCTAATGGCTTGTTGCAATACTGCTTGAAGGGTTTCATCAGAGGAAAACCGAACGATATATTCGGCACAAACGTGCCGTCCATTACATCTACGTGCAACCAATCCGCTTCGCTGCGGTTGATCATATCCAGATCCTCTGCCAGATGTCCGAAATCAGCGGACAATACGCTTGGTGCTATTATTCTCATGATAATCTCAAATTTTCAAATTTTCAAATCTTTAACGTGACATCAGTCACCAACTTGTATCCTTTGTACCGTACGGCCAGAATTTCGTAACCTGCCGGTCTCAGAAATCCTCGCAGATGGTTGATATAAACCCCTAATGAGCGTGCGGTAAAGGCGTTGTCCTCCTTCCAAAGAGCCGAGAGAATCTTATGCCTGTCCACTACCTCGCCTTCGTTTCTGCATAGCATCAGGAGCAAATCGCTTTCCCGTGCGGAGAGGTGTTGACCATTGAAAGTTTGGTGGATAGAATCGAATAGTTTCCCCTGCATATCAAAGACCCTTTGTTTCGTCTCTTCGGCTGCTCGTGTCCTTCTCAGAATAGCTTCGATCCGGCAGATGAGAATCTCCATGGAGAAGGGTTTAGTCTGGTAATCATCGCATCCCAGTTGGAAAGCCCGCATTTGATCCTCGCGGTCAGCTCGGTTTGTCAGTACAATGAGCGGAATATTCGCCATTCGATGCCGGATAGATTTGAGCAACTCATATCCGTTCATCCCAACGCCCTGGAGTTCCATCATCACAATATCCCAATGCTCCGTTTTTAGCATCTCCAATCCCTCTTTACCGGTGCTGGCAGCCCGAGATAGATAGCCGCGACTCTCTAAATAGTCGCTTAGCACGGTGGAAAGGCTGATATCGCCGTCTATGATAAGTACTCTGTTTGCCATAATATTAAAAATCGCTGCAAATATACGATTTTTTTTGCATATATGCAAATTTTTTTGTAATTTTGCAGCGCATAAAATCAGAATACGATGGATAAGGTACTTTTGATTTCAACAGGAGGAACGATTACAATGGTTCGCGATAAGGCCACGAAAGCGCTTGTTCCGGCTGATATTGAGACATTTAAGGCGTATATGCCTGAGCTCTTTGAGGGGGATGTACACGTGGATGTACAGGCTTTCTCTCCGCTTCTCGACTCGTCGGATATCAACCCCGAGTGCTGGGTGCGCATGGCTCGTATGGTGTACGATCATTACGATGATTATGACGGATTCGTCATACTTCATGGTACGGATACGATGTCGTACTCCGCTTCCGCACTCTCTTTCATGCTCGAGAACCTCTCCAAACCGGTTGTCTTCACCGGCTCGCAGTTGCCTGTAGGCGTCCTCCGCTCCGATGCTAAGGAAAACCTCCTGACTGCTATAGAGATTGCTGCGGCTAAAGATGAAGAAGGCAATGCTATAGTACCTGAGGTGACGATCTATTTCGAGGACCGACTCTTTCGCGCAAACCGTACTACCAAGCGAAACGCGGAGCATTTCTCGGCCTTCAATAGTTATAACTATCCCGCATTGGCAAAAGCCGGCGTGCATATTATTTACCAGCCCCACTTGGTACATTACTCGCCGTCCGATGCGCCCCTTGTCCTGCATACTTCGTTTGATTGCAACGTAGCGGTACTCAAGCTCTTCCCCGGTATTCAGCAGCCTGTCGTACGCGCACTCCTGCGTACGCGCGGTTTAAAAGGTGTTGTCCTTGAGACCTTTGGAGCCGGCAATGCTCCGACGGACAAATGGCTTTACCGCGAACTCAAAGCCGCGGTGGATAGGGGAATCATCATCGTCAATAAAACACAGTGTAACACCGGTTCCGTGGAAATGGGGCTTTATGCCGTCTCCCTCAACCTTATGAAAGCCGGTGTGATCTCCGGTCATGATATCACTACTGAGGCGCTCCTCACCAAAATGATGCTCTTACTGGGAGAGCAACCGGACAAAGCCCGTGAAGGTTTGGAAATTAACCTCTGCGGAGAAATGACCATTGACTAATTATTAACGCATCCGCCATGCATGGCGGATCATAACATTCACTCATATGAAAAATCAAGAACCTAAAGCGCTGTGGGCAAATTTCTACAGCCTTACCCAGATTCCGCGTCCGAGCGGTAAACGCAAAGAGATTGCGGATTTTTTAGTGAACTACGGTAAATCCCTCGGTCTGGAGACCCTTCAGGACGAGATCGGCAATGTACTCATCCGCAAACCTGCTTCTCCGGGAATGGAAAACCACCCGGGAGTCATTCTTCAAGGGCACATGGATATGGTACCGCAGAAGAACGGAGATAAGGTCTTCGACTTTGAGAAAGACCCTATTGAGGCTTATGTAGAGCCTAATGGAGAGTGGGTAACGGCCGACGGTACGACCCTTGGCGCCGACAATGGTATAGGGGTGGCTACGGCGATGACCGTATTGGCTGATAAGTCTGCGGTACACCCGCCTTTGGAGGCACTTTTCACCATCGATGAAGAGACAGGTATGTACGGTGCGAACGACCTCAAAGCAGGCTGGCTCAAGGGCAAATACCTGCTCAACCTCGATTCCGAGACCGAAGGCGAACTGTACGTAGGTTGCGCCGGAGGTATTGATACAACCGCTACTTTCCACTACCAGCCGGTAGAAACAGAAGCAGGCGATATAGCACTCCGCGTGGAAATCAAGGGTTGTAAGGGAGGTCACTCGGGCTGCGACATCCATCTGCAGCGCGCGAATGCTATCAAACTCCTCTTCCGTTTCCTCAAGGATGCCGTAGCTAACTACGAGGCACGTCTCGCTTATGTAGAAGGCGGTTCGCTCCGCAACGCTATACCGCGTGAGGCGGCAGCTGTCATTACCATCCCCGAGGAGAGTTATCAGGACTTACAGGACCTCGTGGACCGTTATGAGGATCTCTTCCTGAGCGAGTACGACGGCGTAGAGACTGATCTGCATTTTACCGCCCAAGAGGTAGAGTGCCCGAAAACCGAACTGCCGGAGGATGTACAGGATTTCCTGATCCACGCAGTCACGCTTTGTCCGCATGGCGTTTATCGTATGATCCCCGAGCAGCCGGATATCGTGGAGACCTCCAATAACGTGGCGATGATCAGAACACAAATCTCGAATGACAAATGTCAAATCGAAGTACAGTGTCTCACGCGTTCGTCCGTTGAGAGCCGTAAGGAGGAGTTGGCATCGGTTATCCAATCTGCTTTCTCGTTGGCAGGAGCAGAGGTGGTCTTCAGCGGTTCGTACCCGGGATGGAAACCCAACCTCAAGTCATCGCTCTTGGCAACGCTCAAAGAGACCTATAAGAAGGAGTTTAACGCAGACCCGCGTGTGATCATTATCCACGCCGGCTTGGAGTGTGGTATCATCGGCGCCAAGTATCCGGGCATGGAGATGATCTCCTTTGGTCCGACCATCGAGCACCCGCACAGCCCGGACGAGCGTGTTAATATAGCTACCGTACAGAAGTTCTACCACTTTGTACAGGCAGCGCTGAAAGCTCTGTAATATGAGACTACGATCGAAAATAATTCTTAGCTTATGCCTGTGGGTTTTATGCCTGCAGGCATTTGCATGGAATAGTCCTGTCCCTCTGCCGGAGATGGGAGATTCGCGTCTGCGCATAGTCGGTCAGAACGCACGTAATTACCTTTCCGATTTCACGGCAACCAACGCGGATGCCACGAACGAAAGGGATTTTAAGGCAAAGACCGATAAGATGGCGAATGTCTTTCTAACCTTGCAGGCGGACATAGTGGCTATTTGCGAGGTGCAGGAGGATGATGAGATTCTGGGATATATCACCGATGCGATGAATAGCCTCTCGGGTTCGACGGTCTATACGTATGTCACCGATGGCATGAGTGCATCTCAGTCGTCTTCGGGGTATATGCCCCTCAAAGCAGGGTTTATCTATCGTAGCGATAAAGTAGCTACGGTAGGAGACAACTACTCTCCCTATGCCTCGGGAACTTATAAACCGCGCATGCGCTACCAGGCTTTCAAGGAACTTTCTTCAGATGAGGTCTTCACGCTCTCCATGAACCATTTCAAGGCGAAGGAGAGCAATGCCGCTACTGACAACTCGGAGACTATCCGTATCGGGAATGCCAACAAACTCATTGCCGCCCTTCGTACAATCACCGTAGATCCGGATATACTGATCATGGGTGACCTCAATGCCAATACGGAGGAGACTCCCGTCCGGATGCTTGTAGAGGCCGGTTATGAGGAGCAACTGGTGCGATTCGATCCATCGGCGTATTCGTATATCTACAAAGGTCAGAAGAACTTGATAGACCACGTGATGGCGAATTCCCCTATGGCTGCGCAAGTTACCGCAGCGTACGCCTACCATATTAATACCGGCGTATCCTATACCTACAAGTTCTCGGATCACGATACGTACGTAGTGGGGCTCTGTCTAGGGAAAGGAGGACGCAAACCGGAATCGCTGCAAACGCCGGAGACCGGTTGTGGCATAAAGAAAACCATCGAGTCAGGTCAGTTGATACTTACCCTTCCCGATGGTTCGAAATATAACGTAATGGGGATTAAAGTGCGTTAACTACTTCTACCGCTTTCTTGGTGATCTCGTCGTCACGCTCGAAGAGCGGGAAGAAGCCCTCATCGCCCAGAATATTACGGACGATATAAGCATTCAGAAGTCGCGTCATTAACGGACGCGATTTTTGTATCTGCGCTTCGTCCGGCTCTACGCCTTTCTCTTTGGCGAAAGCGACAAACTCACGGAGCACATTCTGCTTGAGCAGGTACTGCTCCAAACTCTGCCAGTCTTTGTATTTGCTCAGCTCCTTGCGGTGCGCATCCGTATATTGGTACGCAAACTGGTAGGTGTATGCCAGGTTCACGCAGCGGTTGTACCACGGGGTGTTGAGAGTGGTGTCTCTGCCCACGAAGACATCCGGCATGATTCCTCCGCCGCCACGGACGATGCGTCCGTTCTTGGTGCGATAGGTCGTGGTGTCCGTAAAATGGATGCTATCCGCGGAGTATAACTCGCCGTGCTCCCAACGGTCCAAGAGGTCTTTCTCGTAGTCCTCCTGATCGCCTAACGTGTACGGTTTCTGGATACAGCGGCCGGAGGGCGTGTAGTACCGCGCTACGGTCAGACGCACCGCTGAGCCGTCCTCAAACGGCATCTGTTGTTGCACAAGACCTTTGCCGAACGAGCGGCGGCCTACTATTGTGGCGCGGTCGTTGTCCTGCATCGCACCCGCGAAGATCTCACTCGCCGAGGCGGAGAAATTATCGATCAGTACGACTAACGGCACGTCTTTGAACCGTCCGCCGCCGTTGGCTGTGGCCTCATATCGCGGGTATGCCTTGCCCTGCGAATAGACAATCAGTTCGCCGCGTTGCAGAAACTCGTTCGCCATCCTAATAGCCTGCTCCATGTAACCGCCGCTGTTCTCACGAAGATCCACGATGAAACGGTCAGCACCCTTCGAATATAGATCTGCCAAGGCGGAAATAAACTCCTTATAGGTAGTCTCGCCGAACTTATTGACGCGGATAAATCCAATCTTACCAATCAGGAACTTAGCGTCAACGGAGTGAACAGGGATGTCGCCTCTCGTAACATTGAAATAGAGCGGTTCGTTGACGCCTGCGCGGAGAACACCCAGTTTAACCTGCGTTCCTTTCTCTCCGCGGAGGGTCTTCATCACTTTCTCGTTATTGAGGCGTTTGCCCACGAAGGTGCTGTCATCTACGGAGACAATCTTATCGCCCGCCAGCACTCCTACACCCTCGCACGGACCGCCGGCAATGACGGCTACTATACGGACTGTGTCTTGCTGGATTGAGAACTGCACTCCGATGCCGGAGAATGAGCCCGCGAGCTCGGAATTGACCATCTCCAGATCCTCTTTGGGAATATATGCGCTATGGGGATCCAGTTTCTTGACCATATCGGTCATCACCTCGTCGGTGATACTGTCGATATCGAGGGAGTCCACATAGGCTTGCTCCATCAGTTGCAAGAGCCGGTCTACTTTGGTTTGCTCAAGACTCCAGTGACCGTTCTGATAGACGATCCGCTGGGCGTTAGCTTTCTGACTGATCGCCACGCCGACTACTATTCCGATCGCCACGGCTACTACCGTCAGGGTAGGTAAGATATATTTCTTCATTGTTTTATTTGTCCTGTAAAAACTCAACCTCTACGCCGGCGCGTTTGAGCAGCTCTACGCCGTCCATAATACGGTATTCCTCGCCATAGACCACGCGTTTGATGCCCGACTGGATAATCAGTTTCGAGCACTCCAGACACGGGCTTGCTGTCACGTACAGCGTTGCACCGTCGGAACTGTTGTTGGAACGGGCTACTTTGGTCAATGCGTTTGCTTCTGCGTGCAGTACATAAGGCTTGGATACGTTGTTCTCGTCCTCGCAGATATTCTCGAATCCGGAGGGTGTACCGTTGTAACCGTCGGAGATAATCATCTGGTCTTTTACCAGCAGGGCGCCTACTTGGCGGCGCACGCAATAACTATTCTCCGCCCACGTGCGAGCCATGCGCATGTAGAGGTAGTCGCGTTTCTGTTGCTTGTCCATAATCAACTATTAATTACCGGTTTTGATATATTGCAGTGCTCGCTCAAGTTGGGTGTCCTGACCGTTATAGATATACTTTGCGGTATCTAAGGCTACCTCGACATCCGGTGTGATACCGATGCCTTCCAGTATTTTTTCGTCCTCGCCGAACAGGGATATGCACCGTGGCACATAGGCATATACCGGCGTTACGTTCTCCACTCCGAAACAACCGCTGTAGTCGAGGCTGTAGTAGGTGGGGTCGTCAATCAGACAACTCAATCCGCCCCACGTGCGTGTACCAATCAGTTTGCCGTTCTTGCCCGGCATATTCTTCGCACCCCAAGAGGTAATCTCTGCCATGGAAACGGAGTTCACGTTCGCCAATACGACCACCGGCTGTTTGTCTATCACTGCGTGCTCGGCGGGATAGGTGGGGTATTTGAACTGCATCTTGGGACCGTAGTCCAATCTGCCCATGCCGTTCTTTGTACGCATCGTGTGCGAAATAAATCCGCCGGATGGCAGAAGAGCTCCTAACACATACTGGTAGTCAGCTACAGATCCGCCTCCGTTATTACGCACATCGATTATCACGCCGCCCAACTCATTGTTCTTACTTAGAACCTGAATGGTGTCGAACCAATGATGCCATACGCGGTGGATCGCCCATTGATAGGAGGCATAGACAGAGGAACTGTCTTCCTGAAGATCAGCTGTATGGAGATGGTTGCCTAACGCAAAACTGCTGAACCGCAGATAGGCTATGTTACCCGGGAAAAGGGCATAGCGGATAGATTGCAGTTCATTAGGGTTGGCCATCTCATCATCCACCGGCTGAATATGGAGATCCATCATACCACAGGGTATTTCATAATCCTCGCAGAAGGAATTATAATCCGTAATGAGCGTACGTACATCGTTGCCTTTATTGATTCGGTCGATAAGACCGTTGGCGCTCGCCTGCATGTCCTCAATCACATTCCTAAGCGAGTCCGCCGCTGCATAGGTGCCTTTGGCAGGCAGGGTGGCGATGAACGCCGGGATCTTACTCAGCACCAGCTTGCTCATTCTGAAAATATGTTCTTTGGCGGCCATGGAGATGTCTGTCTCGTCGAAATCAATCATCTTCCATTCGCCTGCGTTGATATAGTAGTGCAGGTCGGTGGAGTTATTCCTGTTCCACACCAACTCTTCTCCGCGCTCACGCACATTGCGTGCTGTGGAGGGTGAGAAAGAGAGGTTCTTACCGGTTTGCCTATTCTTGATCTGGACATACAGGTGGCCGTCATGCAGCCTGTTGAGCACCTCGCCGTATAGCGTTTCCAACTCCTTGTCGTCCACCCTCGTTTGCCGGGTGGTATCGTCCAATGCCTGGAATTTAGGCAGGTACTCTGTATATACCTGATCCCAATCAACGCCTGACTCTTCCTCGTAATCCCAGATGCCGTAATTGCAGTTCATCGCGGTCCAGAGTACCTTAAACTGCTCGGCATAACTCTGTTTCGCAGCGTCGAAAGCCTGACCGTCATTATAACCATAGGACAAAATATCGTCTCCTTCCGGACGGCAACCCGCCAAACTCAGTGCGCAGATAGCAGCGAGCGCAACATATATCTTTATTACTTTCATCTTTTGTCCTTTCTTCTTAGAAAATATAACTGAATCCGGCTTGCAGACCGATAGTCGTGTTAAACCGGTAGTCCTTGATGTCCATATACTGCTTGACGGTACTGATGAAACTGTAATAGCACCGTGCCTCTACATGCATCGCCCAGTGTTCTGCCAGTTTCCATTCGAGTCCTAAACCGCCAGCCAGACCGAAGTCGGCACGCTGATCCTTGGTCTTATTGTACTCATAGGCCTGATCGACTATTTCTATCTGGTCAGCCATATAGTTCAAGACCTCTCCCTTCATCCGGCTGCCTGCCCAATAACCGGCATAAACACCGACATTCACAAACCCGTGTACTTTCTCGCTACCGAACATGAACTTGGCCATCACCGGCAGTTGTACATATGTATTATAATAATTATAATGTGTTCCATTGTACGCGCCTGAGCGGGTAAACCTGTAATTCTTGGACGATCCCTCCACCTCTGCGCGGAGAGCCACCCATGGCTTGAACTGGTACTGGGTGAAGATAGCGGCACTCCATCCCCATGCGCCTTCATAATGGTAGTCGTTCTGGTATTGGGTGTTGATGGAGAACCAGTTGTAGTCGCCGCCGGCTGAAGCACCCAGACTCCACTGAGCCTGCGCGCCACAGGCCATCACGGCGAGAAGAATGGTTAATATGATTTTTCTCATCCTTATTGGTTGATTAGTTGTTGTGCAAACTCCTTCACGTTGATGCCGTCGAATGTGCCGGAAGACATCATCAGTAAGGCTGTGTTGGAGTAATCGAGTTGTTGCAATTGCATCTGGAGGGCCAGACTCTCCGTGAAAACCTTCACGTTCGCCGTGCCGAATGCCTCACGTACCTCCTCCGCGGTAATGGGCGTCAGTCGCTTGTGCTCTATCACCTTCGGGTTAAAATAGACATAGGCAATGTCGGCTTCCGCCATGCAGCCCTTGTATTGAGGCAGGAAATCTGCCATCAGACTGCTGAACGTATGGAGCTCCATGCAGGCCACAAGTTGCTTCTCCGGATACCGCTCGCGCACGGCGTTGATGGTCGCTTTCAACTTGCTCGGCGAGTGGGCAAAGTCCTTGTAGGCTACGCTCGTCGCGGTCTCGCATATCTTCTCCAACCGGTTGCTGGCACCGGTGAAGGTGCTGATCTCGCGGTAGAAATCATCGGGAGCTATGCCTATGCAGTGACATGCCAGCATCGCTGCCTGCATGTTTTGCATGTTGTGCCGCCCGAATACCTCCATCTTTACATCCCCTTCGTACTCCTTGTAGGGGATGATGGATAACTTGGAATTTTGATTTTTTATTTCCTCCGCCAGGAGTCTCAGGTTCTCATCGCCTTGGTAGTAGATGAACGAGCCCTCGGGCTCGATTGAATGAACGAACTTGCGGAAGGTCTCTACATATTCAGGAAAAGTAGGGAATACATTGATATGATCCCATGCTATTCCGGTCAATATAGCTACATGGGGGTGGTACCAAAGGAATTTGGACCGCAGGTCGAGTGGGCTGGTAAGGTACTCATCGCCCTCAAAGACTGCATACTTGGCGGTGTCGGAGAGACGTACCATGCGCTCGAATCCCTCTATCTGGGCGCCTACCATGTAGTCGGCTTCTATACCGAGACGGTTGAGCACATAGAGGATCATGGAGGTGGTGGTAGTCTTGCCGTGAGAACCGCCTACAACGATACGGATCTTATCCTTGGTCTGCTCATAGAGGTATTCAGGAAAAGAGTAAATCTTGATCCCTAACTCACGGGCGCGCACCAATTCAGGATTATCTTCACGAGCGTGCATGCCGAGGATGATAGCATCGATGTCTTTGGTAATACGCTCGGGATGCCAACCCGTCTCGTCGGGCAGCAGGCCCGCATTGCGGAGGTGCGAGAGGGCGGGTTCGAAGATCTCGTCATCCGAACCCGTCACCCGGTACCCTTCCTTGGAGGCTACAGCCATTGCTAAGTTATGCATCGCTGCGCCGCCGATAGCTATAAAATGGATATGTGTCATGGTGCTTTCTTCTTTGAGCGTAAGCGGTCTTTCTACTTTGAGCAGGCTGTGCCTGCGGTCTTGATTAAAACAGTTTGCCGAACTCTTCCTGGCTTACCGTCTTAGGCTCAATCTTCACGATGGAGCGGAGGTTGTCGTAAATCTTGTTCTCTACCACGCGCTCAACGATGCCGCGGAGCTGGTCCTCGTTCTTGAGGAACTCGTTAGCGTAGTTCTGGAGGTGCTCCTCCTCTACGTTCATCAGACCGTATTGCATGAACTGCATCTTGGCGATCTCCTTGGCGTAGGCCTCAACGTCCTCTTTCTGTACATCAATCTTGTACTCCTTCATGAGTTGGTCTTTTGCCAAATGCCATTTGAGTTCGTCGAGCATCTTGCTGAAGTCCTTGTCGAGCTCCTCTTGGGTCATCTTCTCGTTGGTAGCGAGAACCCAGCGTTTCAGGAAATCCTCCGGGAACTCTACTTTCTCCATCTTCTTCATGATAGCGGCCTTGAGATCCAGACCGAAGCGGTACTTGCTATCCTCTGCCATGGAGCGCTCGATATCCTGTTTGATACGTGCGCGGAACTCTTTCTCGTCTTTCGGAGTGTCGGTACCATACACTTTAGCGAAGAGCTCTGCATCGATCGCGCAGGGTTTCATCTCGGCTTTAGTGCCTTTCTCCTTGTCCTCGGGAATGTACTCGCCGAAACGGTTGGCATAAGCCTCTACCTGTTTCTGGACCATCTCGTCGGTAACGGTGATCGTGTACTCCGTTATTTTGTTCTTACCACTCAGCTTGGCGTCGAACTCCGGAGCTACAGCGATGTCGAACATAAAGGTGAAACTCTCCTCGTTGTCGAGGTCGATCTTCGGAGATGCCTCGCTCGGCAGCGGATCACCGAGAATCTGCAACTTGTTGTCCTCGATGTGTTTCTGCAGACCCTCGCCTACTTTCTTGTTCAGCACGTCTGCCAGAATACCCTTGCCGTACATCTTCTTCACCAGACCTGCCGGTACCATACCCGGACGGAAACCCGGCATCTGGGCTTTGTGGCGTACTTCTTTCAGCTGTTTAGCTACTTCTTCCTGATAGTCTGCCGGCTCAATCGTGAGCGTGATTACGGCCTTCAGGTCTTTTAATTCACTTTGTTCAATCTTCATAATATTGTTATTATTTTTAATTTTCAAATTTCAAATTTCAAATCTCAAATCTCAAATCGCGCTATGCTCTCCCCGCTCTCTTCCTTTCTAACTCATCGAGGATGATCTTACGGATACGCATTGCGTGCGGAGTTACCTCTACGTACTCGTCCTCCTTGATGTATTCGAGTGCCTCCTCGAGAGACATACGTACGGGCGGTGGCAATACCGCTTTGTCGTCCGCGCTCTTGGATCGCATGTTAGTCAGTTTCTTGCTTTTCGTCACGTTGATGACGATATCGCCTTCTTTGGCGTTCTCGCCTACTACCTGCCCGGCATAGACCTCCTCTTGCGGGTCGATGAAGAACTTACCGCGATCCTGCAACTTGTCCAGGGCGTAGGCATATGCCGTACCGGCTTCCATGGCGATGAGCGAACCGTTGTTACGCTTCACGATCTCGCCTTTCCACGGCTGGTACTCCAGGAACCGGTGCGCCATGATAGCCTCGCCGGCACTCACGTTCATTACGTACGTACGCATTCCCATGATACCACGGCTCGGGATGGTGAACTCGAGGTGTACGCGGTCGTTCACCATCTCCATCTTCGTCATCTCGCCCTTGTGGGTGGAGACGAACTCGATGATCTTACCGCTGCACTCCTCCGGCGTGTTCACCGTCAGTGCCTCTACCGGCTCGCATTTCACGCCGTCGATCTCCTTGATGATCACTTGCGGCTGACCTACCTGCAGCTCGTAGCCCTCGCGACGCATCGTCTCGATCAGCACGCTCAGATGCAGTACACCGCGGCCATAGACACGCCAACTGCTCTCCTCCGCACCTTTCTCTACGCGTAACGCAAGGTTCTTCTCCAACTCCTTGTTGAGGCGGTCCTGGATATGGCGGCTCGTGACGAACTTACCGTCCTGACCGAAGAAAGGAGAGTCGTTGATGCAGAATGTCATACTCATCGTAGGCTCGTCGATAGCGATGGGCTTGAGCGCCTCCGGGTGCTCGGCGTCGCATATGGTGTCGCCGATCTCGAAACCGTCAATGCCGATCATCGCGCATATATCGCCGTTCTTTACCACATCGGTCTTCACGTGACCCATGCCGCTGAACGTGTGCAGCTCTTTGATCTTCGTCTTGATGATGGTACATCCGTCTAATGAATCCTTGGTACTTGGTACTTTGTCCCTTGGTACCTTGACAAGTGTCACTGCCTGACCGTCCTTGAACTCGCCGCGGTGTACGCGACCGATGGCGATACGGCCTACGTAGGAGTTATAATCCAGCGAAGTCACCAGCATCTGCGGCGTGCCGGGGTTGTCCTCCGGAGCCGGGATGTACTCGATGATGGCGTCCATCAGATCCGTCAGGTCTGTGGTCGGCTTCTTCCAGTCCTTCGACATCCAGCCGTTCTTGGCGGAGCCGTACAGCGTCTGGAAATCCAACTGGTCGTCCGTCGCATTCAGGTTACACATCAGGTCGAAGACCTCCTCCTGTACCTCGTCCGGACGGCAGTTCAGCTTGTCCACTTTGTTGATCACTACAATGGGTTTGAGACCCAACTCAAGCGCTTTCTGGAGCACGAAACGGGTCTGCGGCATCGGACCTTCGAAGGCATCTACCAACAGTAGTACGCCGTCTGCCATGTTCAACACACGCTCCACCTCGCCGCCGAAATCGGCGTGCCCCGGAGTGTCAATGATGTTAATTTTTGTACCTTTGTACTCAATCGCTACATTCTTAGCGAGAATAGTGATACCACGCTCCCTCTCCAGATCGTTATTGTCCAGTATCAGCTCTTGAGGCTGGTCGCTGAACTCAGACCGCTGTGCGCTCACCACCTTGGCGGTGTACAGCATCTTGTCCACAAGGGTTGTTTTACCGTGGTCCACATGCGCAATAATTGCTATATTCCTGATATTTTGCATAGTTCTTTTTTTTCTTTTATTGGGGGGTAAGCAGACTTTAATCTGTACGCCCGATTAAATTGGGCGCAAAATTACTAAAAAAAAATGACATACGCAAGCGCACGCGTTAAAAAAAATATTTTGCTAACTTTATTTTGCTAAGTGGGATTGACAATTTGTTAGCCAATTAGCACATAAACTGACAAATTGTCAACTCGATAGTACAATTTTGTGTTTTATAACATATTTTTGTCTAAAAATTTGGTGGTTTCCTAAAAAGGCAGTAATTTTGCACCGAATTTCAGAGGAGGGGTATAAAAACCCTATCGGAAATCCCGACGCAAGCGAGTGCGATAACTCGTGAAAATGATCTTTAAAACATTACAATTATGAAAAAGGTATTATTTAGTCTGTTAACCTTCGTATCGTTGGTAGCAGGAGTGACCTTTGCTAACGCCGCTAAAAACGCCAACGATAATTTCACAGTTCGCTTCCGCGAGAACACCCTGGTAGTAGCATCTACCCAGATGCAAGAAGCCCGGATCTACTCGATGGATGGAAAACTCCTCCGCAAGGAGAGTGGCAATTATGCTGAGTTTGAACTGACCCCCGGAACGTACCGCTTGTACGCGAAAGTGGGAAACGGCATGGAGCGCCGCCGTATAGAGCTCCACTAAACATGGGTATTAATAGTATTAACGAAAGGATGCGCAACCTGCGCATCCTTTTTTCATTTTTCATTTTTCATTTTTCATCTTTCATCTTTCATTTTTACCTCGCCGCGCGTATATACAGCGGTATGGAGATCAGCAGGAACACAATATTCGGCAACCATGCCGCCATGAACGGACTCATCACATTATTCACGGAGAAAGTGGTGCTGACGGTGGAGAACAGGATATACGCCGCCGTCAGGACGATGCCGATACCCAGGTTCTTACCCATACCGCCGCGTACCTTGCGGCTGCTCATCGTCACGCCCAACAGAGTCATGATGAACGCTCCTAACGGAGACGCCCAACGCTTATGATACTCTACTTCAAAAGCCTTCACGTTACCCGAACCCCTCTGCCGCTGGCGGTCCATGTAGTGCCTTAACTCCGGAGTGGTCATCTGTTGCGCTTGTTGGGCGGTGATGAACAACTCGTCGGGGATGATAGGCATCTCTATCTCTTTTCTCTCTCCTCGCTCCAGAGACTCGCGCATGCCGGTGAAGGTGCGGGTGGTGTAACTCTCAAGGTGCCAGAACTCAAGAGAATCGTAGTAGATGCGGTCGGCGGTCGTACGCTCGACAAGCGTCTTTCCCTCAAAACGCTCGATAGAAGCGCGGTAACCGATGTTATTGTACCGCCGGAAGGACTCGATGTACAATATCCTCCCCGGCTCGACCTCCAGTTGCAGGTTTCGCGCGTTCTCGGTGGTGAAATGCTCTACGTACTTGTCCGTGAACTGCAGCATTCTCTCGCTACTCCGCGGGATGACCCATCCGCCCAGTACCATACTTAAGACGAACAGAATCGCAGCGGAGAATGCGTAAGGCACCATCAGACGGTGGTAACTCACACCCGAAGCCAGCATGGCGATGATCTCGGAGTTACCCGCCATCTTACTCGTGAAATAGATCACGGAGATGAAGATGAACAGCGAACTGAACATATTCATATAGTACGGTATGAAAGGGATATAATAGTCCAGAATAATCTCCCGGAGCGGTACTTGTTCCTCAAAGAAATTATCCATCTTCTCGGTCAGGTCAAAGACAATCGCGATAGACAAAATGAGCACAATCGAGAAGAAGAATGTGCCCAGAAATTTCTTGATAATATACCAATCAAGGCGTTTCACTAACCGTTTAATTTTACCTCACAGCCTTGCCGTCAGGTTCGGCAATACAGCCGTCTTCCACGCGCTGTAGTCGCCCGCAAGTATATGCTTCCGCGCCTGCGTAACGAGGTCGAGATAGAACGCTAAGTTGTGGATCGAGAGGATCTCCAGACCTAACATCTCTTGCGCGTGGATCAGGTGCCGCGCATAAGCCCTCGTATAGGCGTGATCGACATAAGAGGTACCGTACGGATCCAACTCCGTAAAATCGTCCTCCCATTTCTTGTTCCTCAGGTTCATCACGCCCTGCCATGTGAAAATCATACCGTTCCGCCCGTTCCGCGTCGGCATCACGCAATCGAACATATCTACGCCGCGCTCGATCGCCTCGAGGATGTTCCACGGCGTACCGACACCCATCAGGTACCGGGGCTTCTCCTCCGGCAGAATATCGTTGCAGACCTCGATCATCTCGTACATCACCTCTGTCGGTTCGCCCACGGCCAATCCGCCGATGGCGTACCCGTCGCGGTCGAGGTCACGCAGCCGCTTGGACGCCTCCTGTCTCAAATCGGTATAGGTGCAGCCCTGTACGATCGGGAAGAGGTGTTGTTGGTAGCCGTAGAGGTCGTCCGTCCCGTCAAAACGCGCGATACAGCGGTCGAGCCACCGGTGCGTGCGGTCCATTGAGTCCTTGGCGTATTTCTTATCCGCTGTACCCGGACAACACTCGTCGAACGCCATCATGATATCTGCGCCGATCTCACGCTCTATGTCCATCACGCTCTCCGGCGTGAACATCAGCTTGCGACCGTCGATATGACTGCTGAAACGTACGCCCTCTTCCGTCATCTTGCGGATGTCTGTCAGACTGAACACCTGAAAACCGCCACTGTCGGTCAGTATCGGTCTGTTCCATCCCTCGAAACGGTGCAGACCGCCCGCTTTATGCAGAATCTCGGTACCGGGACGCAGGTAGAGGTGGTAGGTGTTGCCTAAGATGATCTGCGCCTTGATATCCTCCTCCAGCTCCTTCCGTTGCACGCCTTTGACGGTTCCTACGGTACCTACGGGCATGAAGATAGGAGTCAGGATATCTCCGTGGTCGGTGTGTATCACGCCCGCCCTTGGACCCACGCTCTTCGCTTCGCTATGTAGTTCGAAAAATGCCATCAATTTTCAAATCTTCCAATCTTCCAATCTTCAAATCAACCTGTTTCCCTCTCCGGGAAACACTACGCTCGGCTTGAACGCCTTCGCCTCATCCGGTGTCATCAGGGCGTACGCCATGATGATGACTATGTCGCCTACTTTTACCAGGTGCGCTGCTGCGCCGTTGATACAGATACAGCCCGAGCCGCGTTTGCCGGGGATCACATAAGTCTCCAGCCGTGCGCCGTTCGTATTGTCCACTACCTGCACTCGCTCGCCGGCATAGATATTGGCCGCTTCCATGAGTGCCTCATCGATGGTGATCGAACCGATATACTCAAGGTTCGCTTCCGTCACCTGAACGCGATGAATCTTCGATTTTAGTATGTTTAAATACACAGTTTAACGATTTAACAGTTTAACCGACTGCAAAGGTACAACAAAAATTTGACATACGCAAGAAAAACAGAAAAAATCGCCCCGAAGAGCGATTTTTTTCATTGTCAATTGTCAATTGTGAATTGTGAATTGTGAATTTCCCGTCGCGTCATATACCTTTCCGTCCCGGATGATATACAGCACTCCGTCAATCAGCACTTTGCGCGCTACACATTGTGAATTGTGAATTGTGAATTGTGAATTGTCAATTCCCGTCGGGGTATTCTGTACCGGCGAGATCTCTATCTCGAACCGCGCATCGCAAGTCCCTGCCTCCAGCCATACCGTATAGTCCGTCAGCCCCAAGTTGGTCCGTGTGCCGGTTACTTTATCTACCAGCACCACGCCGACACCTTCTGTCCCTTCCGGTATAGCGAACGTATATTCGCCTTCCGTCGCTATCTTCACGCCCACCGGCACTACCGTCTTCTGTTCGCTCATCGGCATGGTGTTGCCCGCTACGCGTATGGAATCGCGGGTGAAGGTATAGATATTGGCTTTGCCGGTGTTGTATTCCTTGCACAGGTCCTCTCCGAAGGCAAAACGGTCGATAGTCTCCTCAGCCTCGCTTAACCGAACCAGCGTGTGGTCCTCGCTCACGCCATTCCGCTTTATGTCCAGTTGCATTGTGAATCCCGTCTCCTGCATGGTGCGTGCTGCGACGGAAGCCGGCGCGCCGGCGCGCCAGACGATACTTCCTTGCTGTTGAATCAGGTAGGCGTGCATCGGTTTGAACGCGTAGCCCGTTCCGGAGGTCACAACGAGTGAGTTGTCATCCGTATCCCATACATAGAAATAGGCAATATCGTCGGTGGTGTAACCTCCCTCTCCGGGCACGCCTATGCACCGCCAGAAACTGTCCTCAATCCTCCGGTCGCCGCCCTCACCACCGATGTTGATGGTGCACCTGTGCGACTCGCCCAAGGCAGGGATAGTCTCGTCTTTCCGGGTGAGGTCAACCGCCTCCAGGGACGGGAAATACAGACTTGCCACATCGCTACCGTCATGCCACACATCCGTTTGGTCGGCTGCCATCCTGAGCGAGTTGAGTTTGAGCAGGTACCCTTGGTACGCATGGAGAATCGAATCGGTGTCGTCAATCCGTTTCCAGTTAGGCTCGCTGTCCGCCCAATAACCGTTCTGCGCGCGTCTCAGGCCGTCGTAGTACTCGATCAACCAGTGCTGCCCATAACTGCCGATGCCACTGATGTCGCCCACACGCACGTCGAAAGGCAGCGAGAAGAAATAGTTGTATCGCTCGTAGGGACTCACGCTGCCATCGTTGATGGCGTCTTTGTCGAACTGCATGACACCGATGACGGTGCTGTTCTCCGTCTTGTCCGTAAGCTGCGTAGCATTGCCGCTGCGCTGCATACTACGTGTCAGAACGCGGTCCGCCGAACCGGGATAGATGGTTACCTCGTACGTAGAGGCGCATCGAACGCTACTGCTGCAACTGCTTCCGTCCCGGATCAGCACCTGCAGAAAATATGTACCAGCCTCCGGCACAGTGAATGAGACTGAGTTGGCGGAGGGACCGGACAGCATCCCGTTGAAAGTGACGCCCGGCACAAGGTGCGTGCATGCTTTGTCGTAATAGAGGTCCCAACAAACGAGGGAGGGGCTCGGCGCAGTATCAACGACAGGAGTGGCGATAATCGTCTTGCCGCTCTGGAGAGCGACGGACTCAAGACGCATTTCTACAGTCGTGGCGGAGCACTGGACGGCGACCAGACAAGCGCCCGCAGCTAAAACACGCCGCTTACGGCAGGCGTAGAGGAGACAAGCCAGTGCTAACAGCCAGCTGCCGCCTATGGGCAGGGTAGGGGTGCTCCGAGTGCTCTTGCCGGTGTCGGCACTCTTCGTCCAACCTTCCTCGGCAAAAGTGACGCTCGATTTGCGGATGTTCCTCTTGGGAACTTCTTGGCACTCCGAATAATCGCCCCAAGCCCCGTCCGAACTGCCACTAAAACTGCTGTAAGAGGAGGGCGGTAAGAGTGAGAACGGCGTATAGATTGTGCCTCTATACGCCGTTTGTTTGAAAAATACTGTTCCTTTGGTTACTGTGCCATAGGCACAACCCGTCCCTCCAAGCACCGCCAGGAGAAGCAGAAGACAGACTAATACCTTTTTCTTTTCTTGCATATTTGTTTACTTAAGTTAGTCTTGTATCTTCCTTCCGCGGGCGTCATAGATTTTGCCGTCCTTGACGATATACAGCACACCGTCAATCAGCACTTTGCGCACTACACATTGTGAATTGTCAATTGTGAATTGTGAATTGTCAATTCCCGTCGGCACATTGCTAACCGGCGAGAGCTCAAGCGAGAAGCGGTCGTTGATCTCTCCGGCGGTTAGGTTCACCGTGTAGTCGGTCAGGGCGAGGTTGGTACGGGTGTTAGCCACTTTATCCACCAGCACTACTCCCACGCCGTTGGTGCCCTCGGGCAGGGCAAAGGTATATTCTCCCTCATCGGCAATCTGAACGCCCACAGGCACATTCTTCACTGTGTCCGGAAGGCAGTTACCCGCCATCTTGTAGTATCCGGCAATGGTGTAGAGGTTGTTACCGCTTGCGGAGAGGATTTTGCTCAGATCGAGGTTGAGGTCGTACCCTTCGGTTGCACCTTCCTCCATCCGGCTGATATACGTTACATCGGCTTGCTCGCCGTCCTTGTTCAATACAAGTTGAAGCATCCGGCTCGGCGTATCCTCATTCGTCCGGCGGGGGGCTTTGATTCCTACCAACGGATTACTTGTCACAGCATCCCATGTAATATCACCCGCGTACTGCACCAAATAAGCATGAGTAGCAGGAAATTCATAGTCCGTTGCACTGGTTATCGTATATACCGGTGCATTTTTTACAACAGCCCATGTATAGAAGAACTGTAGCGGAGTCGCTGCTATGCCGGATGAGCCATATGCAGACTCGCTCCAGCCGGTTGTAGTAATCTCCGTCTTGTTGAAACTCGGCGAACCGATGACACGCCAGTTGGAGTCAATCGCCCGGCGGTCATAGTTTGGGTCGCCGGCATGGTTCGCCTCATCGCGTACCTTGTTGCAGAGTTGCGCGCCTAACTTATAGGATGCACTTGCGCCCAACAGACCTATATGGATATTCTCAGAGTTGGAGGACGGGAAATACAGCCTCAGCGTATTAACTCCGGTGCGCGTAAACGGAGCACCTGTGGACTCTAAATTGGTCAGTCGCAGGACATAGCCTTGATTGGCGTTCAACTTGTCCGAACGCTCCAAATCATACCACCAATTATCCGTCTCTGCCCACCATCCTTGCTGAGCGCGGTAGTCGCCGTGGTAGGTCTGGATTACCCAGTAGCCATCGCTTCCATATCCTTCGATACCAAAGATATCACTTACGTTACAATCGTACGGCAGGGAGAACCAATAGTAGGCATCGGTATAGCCGCCGCCGATGATGGTGCGATCGGACGCATCCCAATTAGCCTTTGAAAACTCCATTACCGTATAGATCTGAGTTATTTGATCCAAATCACCCGCTCCTACCAGATTAAGCAACGTAGGATCACCATCCTCACTACGGACTACCATTAGATTGGAATACAAGTCAATAGCTTTGTTTATCTCTTCTTCGGGGTTCGGTATCCATGCTGCAATCAGACGGTTGGTCTTGAAATCATAGGTTACTTCTACGGTGTATTGGGTCTCTTCTTCAGCAGCACCCAATATTTTTTTGTTTTCGGCAAGGGTCACTTCTCTGCTATTGTAACTTGTTGTTATTGTTGCCCGGCTTCCCATTTTTACTTTTGCTTCAAATTTATACATCCAATTGTCTGCATCTACAGCAGAGCGAGGAGTCCCATTCGATTCAACATAATCGCCATTTACTTTGATTAAAACCCTGCCCGATTTTTCACCTTCAATCTTGATGCTGGCTCCGTCGCCTTCTATCATGGCATAGGAGAATTCATTCGTTAAAGAGTTGTAGCCGTAGCGCACGTTGGCACCATCAGTGGTAGTGCTCACTCCTGCACCTACCTTGCCTGCCAAGTCATCGTTAATACCGTTTCCGATAGTGGCTGCAACTACTTGTGCACCGCCGCCGTCCGATGTTCCGATGAACCAATCTACCCAGTAGTGGTTATACGTATCTCCGAAAGTGGCATTGGTCAGGAACTTTGTAAACTTGTTCCCCACCGCGCTTCCGGCTTTCGGGTCGCCGTTGTTCAGGTTATTACGGGTGGTGGCATTCACATGGATATAGTAATCGCCGGTATAGGCACTCGGTGTTGTAGCGGTTGTTACCTTGTCCGTCGAGGTGTTAATGGTAATGTCGAATACATAAACACCAGGGGTGGCTCCGGCTGCCAATGCTGACGACAAGTTATCACTATACCCTGTACTCCATTCCAAATTGCCACTACCATCTATGCCGGTGCATTTCTGAAGGACGAGTGTCCCTGTTCCTTCATTGGATAAGAACATCGAAACGGTGTTAGCGCCACTTGCGGCATCCGTGGCAGAAATGATATTGGAGTAGGTCGTCTTTGCACTACCGTCATCGTAGGTGCATTTGAGGCGATAACCATTAGTCGGTGTCTCGGGGTACTCCACACTGAATTTCATTACATCGCCCGTCTGATCCAGCGTAAAGGTATAGTCGCCCTTGATGGTCGGCTGGAAAACGAACGCAGGCCACGCTCCTTTATCCTCAAACAGGTTGAGATTGGTGCAGTTGGAGGATGTAATGGTCTCTACTGCACCTCCTGCGGTCTTAGGCCAGTATTTCAGTCCTCCGGCACTCGTGATCATATAATGGTTATTAACTCCGGTTATATCATCAATCGTAACCGTAAATTTTAGTGTAGTGGCATTATCGGTAGTAGCAACCATTTCGGCTACTTGGGTGTATTTTTGGGAAGGAGAACTGGTATACCGCTGCCAGTAATATCCGGCACCCTCACCTGCCTTGGTGTCATACTTCATCCAGTAGCCGTTGTTGTTGTAACTTACCGTATACAAGTTATTCGTTTGATCATGGTGTGGAACGAACATATTAAGAATGCGGTTGTAGTCACTACGGTAAGCACCATAACCACCACCATCAAAATTAGGACTGCTTCTCCAATCACGGCTGGAGAATGCAACAGTTGCGTAACCTGCATACGTTACGGAGCGAGGCACATACGCCCAATAAATATGACTGGAACCTATTTCTTCCATTTGGGCAGAAGGTTTTCCATTTCCTCCGGCACCTTTACTTCCGGAATCCCAATAGGCGTCAAAATACACATATACATTGTTACCGTCCGCACCCCACAACTTATTAGCTGGATTAGTGGCATTCTCATTACGGAAATAGATCTTATCCAGTTCCTCGAAACGGGCGGTAAGAGTTCCTTCTGTCCCATCGGTGGCGCCCAAACCGCGTAGAGTCGTCACTTTGGCGGCATCGCTGGTAGCTGCCGAAGCATCATCCACATTAAAGTCCAAAGTGCCCGTGCGCTCCCAGCCGGCGAAATAGTAGCCTGCCGCAGCGGTTACGCTAAGGCTCTGGGTGGTCGTAACGCCCACATTGACGGAGCTGCCCCACGTGTGTGATGCACCTCCTACAGTAACGGTTCCTTTAGACGGATCATTAGCGGCAATGGTTACTGTCGCCATCTTCTCCACGAACTTGGCATAGACGGTCTTATTTGCGTTTATACTGCTGAGTGTCAGTGTTTTTGCTGCATCGTCTATGGCTACGCCGGTAGTGGTTGTATATTTGTTCCCATCGGTGCACGCCGCATCGCTGTACCAGCCCTCAAAAGTGTACCCCGTTGCCGGCGTAGCAGTGAAGACTACGCTTGTACCGGCTTTGACTTTTCCTCCGGAAGCGAGAGAATAGTCTTTCCAGTCAACTGCACTAACCGTACCGCCATTGGTTGAGGTGGCATTTGTGCCGTTCACATAGAAAGACTGGCTACTATAAGTGGCGGTATAAGATGTGGTTGCATCGTCACTAGTGTTTACTTGCAGATTCACATGGTCTCCACCGAATCCTCTAGTTTTAAATTTAACCACTTCACTACCATTCAATGTAAATTTGACGTCTTTTTTGTATTCATTAAGCCAACAGTCACTGTTGGCATTCAATGTAATTGTACCTTCATTCGCATATCCTAAGTTCTTCTCTTCTTTCAAATCCCGCAAACGGAATTTATAAGTGGTATTACCTTTTAGAGTTAATGTTCGCTCAAAATCGTTAGCTGCAACATAATCCAGTGTATAAGTATAGTCGCTCCAACCAGGCATACCATTTACAGCCGTTCCATATGTGTCATCTTCTGCAGATCCTATAATAGCAAAGCGGGGAGCGAAATTAGCAGTCACAGATCCATTAGCAGTAGCACGGATTGTAGTTGAAGCAGCATTTGCATCAGCTACGTGAGCGCCGCCTGTTGTTTGCCATCCTGCAAAATAGAAGCCGTTCTCAGGATCTGACGCCGCAATAGTTATACTATTTTGTCCAATAGTCTGATTGCCTGTTGTGTTAGTTCCACCGGTTACGTTTACCGTTCCGTGTACTCCTGCTGCAATATTGACAGTATAGGTGGGAGCAAAGCGAGCCGTAACGGTTTTCGCTTCTTGTGCAGCATAAGAGTAAGTGAGAGATGTCCCCTTTTGTGTTTCTCCTTCATACCATCCGATAAACTCATAGCCGGTTTGTACGCCGGAAATAGTATAAGTTACGGTTGCTGTACGTGCAGCAGAACAAGATGTACTACTATTGCCAGATGTGATAGCTTTATCGCCTGTACTTGAAGCTGTTGTAGCATCGCTCAAATAGTAGGAACTAACTTTAATTGTAGAGGCTAATGTTGCAGTGGATAGTTCATAGGAACTACCATTGTATAGTTTCTGCTCGATTGTTTGGGTATAATTGAGGTCCGAATAACCGTTGTCTTGTTTTTCGGAGATTGTAAATCCTGCATCATTACCAGCATTAGGCATATACAAATAAGTATCAGAACCAAGGTTCGTATTTCTAGTAGACGTGTACGCATATGTTCCCTTTCTATCCCAAGGTTGCTGTTTAGCCCCTTCCCAAGAACCCGAAGCGTTTATAAACATAAAGTATGAATACCCTCCAAATGAAAACTCGCAGGTCCAAAGATTATTCGTATTCGTGATTTTCGACATCGCGTGACCAACAGACCATGGGTTGGCGCCATTGTCATTATTATGTCCAACTACTAATTGTACATAATTAGACCAATTAGATTTTGTGTTATCAAAATATACACGTGCATTTGATGCATCCAAGCCCCATGCATTGCCCACACCAAGCGTAAGGAGGGCAGCAAGAGCAAATAGGCCTTTGTTGAGTGGTTTCATGGTGTTGTTCGTTTCTGTCGCGGTTGTTTGTTTGTAGTATTGTTTTAAGGCGATGAACCCGCTCAGCGCGAGCGCCATGAAGAGCATCACCCACGGTTCGCCAACAGGCGACTGGTTGGACCCGGTGGTCGCCTCACCTGGCGTACGCCCGCCTGAGCTGGTCTCCTTGCGGAGATTGCCTTTGTGATGGGAGGGACTTGACGGTGAATAATCAGCAGGTGTGGAGTTGCTGAACGGCGAATAAACCCTTCCTTCATAACTCGAAACGGGGCTCATAATCTGCTGGCTCTGAAATAACAGGCTCTGCGTATTAGAAGAAACGCGGTCTTGATTCTGACGAACAGAGGGGGCGTATTCAGCGCTCACTTCGCCAACAAAAAAGAAGAGTAAAAACCACAGAGAGGCGACTATATATCTTTGTCTCATGGTATGCATGTCAGTTAAAGTAGTGTGTTTATTTTTATTTAATGTTTCTTGTTTGCGCCAATGCGCATAATGCAGTAAATCGACTGCAAAGTTACTGCTTTTTTTTGATATACGCAAATAAAAAATAAAAAAATAGTAAAAAATACCGTTTTTGCGGAAAAAATAATAATTATCGCGTTCGGCAACATGCATAAAAATTGGGGTTTCTCCCCCATGAGAGGGAGGGAGTCCGGCATACAATGCCGGGATAATAGACGGAGCATAATTGGCCGGGGGGCTTTCTATGTCGGAATATGATTCCGACGCAATGGAAAAAGTAATTTTTAGGCGGACGGGCTGAGCGGCTGAGCAGATGAGCAGTTCATATTAAAATATCACACACGCGCGGGTGTGTATAGTTTAAGAAAGCAACTGGTCATCTGGTCTTCTGGTCTATGTTTTACCTGCAATGTTTCTATTGGCATAATCGGAATAATTCTCATACGTTTGACATTTATCTGTTACCTATCTGTCAGGTCGCGGTCACGTCGCGGCCATATCGCGGCTTTGGACCGTAAATAGGCCTCAAATAGGCAGTAATTGGGCAGTTATAGGGTGGATGTCGGGCGGATGTCGGATGGTATCCGACCTAATGGACGCTGTTTTTTAGGGTGACGGGTGACGGGTGACACCCTCGTTTATAAATCTCACACACGCGCGTAGGTGTGTATATTAGAGAAAGGGTGTCACCCCGTCACCCTGTCACCCTGTCACCCCCTTCCTTCTATATTTCTATTGGCATTCACCTCTTCTAATCCGCGCTCGCGTACTAACCAGGTGATTAATCCGCTTGCTTTGGTAGCCGGCTTGTAAGCAAGCTCACAGACAGCTTTTACTACCAATTAGCCAACTCTAGCGAGTATAAAGCACTCAAAGACCGCCAAGTGGGCACCGAAAAACAAATTTTTCGTGCATTTACAGACAACAAGTATCGCATTTCCGGACGGCTAATTCAGGCAAAAAGTGTATATATACTACGTATATATACAGTAAAAGCACTCAATGTACAGTTTTAGGGATTCATCCTATGGTGATCCTATGGTGATTGTATGGTGATCCTATGGTTTGGTACCGAGAATGAACCGATATCACCTCTGTTTCACATAGATATAACGTTCTTCGCAGGGGGCAAGAAGATCAGAATGCAAAAAAAACAGCCCCGCATTGCTGCGGAGCTGCTATGGAATTAATAAAAAAGTAATTCATGGCATGCCTCATAGACAACAACTACTCATTGGTTTCATTTATGGAAATGATTATGAATGATAGTCTTTAACGACGCGTCCAGTTCTTCGATGGTGTGGTAATGTTCCCATTGTTCCATCGAAATGGTCCCTGTTTGTTGCATTGCCGGTTGTTCTAACGTAGCTGCCATATTACCTCCTTTCTTCCATTTCCGCTGCAAAGGTACAACAAAAATTTGGAATACACAAGGATTTGAGCAGAAAAAGAAAATTTATTTGGTTTTTTTGCCCAAAGACTTGGGTACTCGCACAAACGTGCGAAAGTACTTTCGAAGGGTCCCACCCCAAAGGGGAAGGGGAGTAGGTCGAAGGTACTACAAAAATTTGGAATACACAAGGATTTGTGCAGAAAAAAATAGTAAAAATACCTCACGTTGCTCGGAGAAAATAGTAATTATCGCGTTCGGCAACAAGTGTGCAATGGTCGATACCGCCCTGCTAAATCGACGGGCAACTTATGCCTCCGCTCTCCCCACCGGGTGCACTACGTTAGCGCCCATCGGGGACCCCATTTTTAAAGTAACCGAAAACGCGGCGGTTCGGCTCTTGTAGAGCCTCTACGTGGCTTCGGTTCGTCAGCCCGATGAGCGAGCTCTTCGTTCTGACGCCCCGTAGCCCCGTTCAGTCCGGTTCAATAACCGTACTACCGCCTTACAAAAACGCGCTTCGCTCTCAAAAAATCGTTCCCTTCGGTCACTTCAAAAACCCATTCGGCGCGTAGCGATCACATCCGCATTGCTGCGGAGCTGTAGGGAGTTATTATTGACGATGCTCAACGATATAGTCGTGGAAAGAACAAATGACTTGATTGTGCAGCGGGTGGTCTTTTCGTAATATTATGCTGGAGAAGTATAGCACATTATCTAATGTCATCTGCTCATTATACATCGTATAGGAAGCATTTAACAGATAGGTGTGAAACCAAATGCGGAATAACCGATCACGTGAGGCCTGACGTTTATCGGTAGTGTCGCATATATATAGCATAACGGGTTCTTCTTGGGAAAAGAATTCCTCTATGATTACTCGAACGGTCTCAAACACCTTCTTGTCTGCTCGCGAACTTTTGTTGGTGCCCCTAGTGATAAAGAACTGATATAGCCCCTTTTCCATAAAAGAGACATCAGGAACAAAACCAACGGTATATATTATACCTTTGTCGGTAGTAAATAGAAAAATGTTATCGTCTACTCGCTCAACGAGGTAAGGAGCACGAAGATTAATCGTTTCGATAGAAAGGTGAATCATTGTACAACGGGCATGTTGTTGCGTTTAGCCATAATCTCGCGAACACGAGTTTCCCACTCTTGTCTCATACCTACCATTTTACGCAATGCAGCCTTGCGTTCTTCCTCTGTACTGAATTGTACAAATATGTTGTCTTTCTGATCCATACAAGACCTCCTTTCTTCCATTTCCGCTGCAAAGGTACTACTTTTTTTGCACATTTGCAAGTTTTAAAAGAAAAAAATAGTAAAAATACCGCTTACGCGGAGAAAATAATAATTATAAGTAAAGAAAAACGCGCGTCATAGACGCTTTCCAGAAAACGCGGAATCCCGTGTTGCGAACCCGCAACCCTGCGTGCCCGTTTAGCCGTTTGCCCATGAGCAAGCTCCCGGCACCCGGCTACCCGTTCCCGCTTGGCAGCAGCGAAATCGCTCCTGCCGGATTCCTTTTAAAAAACATCGAAAACCCATTCGGCGTGTAAAGGTATAAAGTATAGCCTGTATTTATTTTGCCTGTTTTTTTAAAAAAAGATACAGGCTATTACACGGAGGAATATAAACATACCATAACGGGATAAACATTGCTACATCCGCATTGCGAAGCAGTTTTTGACGTTTTTTGCCTCGGGCGGGATGTAAGGCATTGCGGAATTAGACAACTTTGTTGTGAGTGAAAACGGATATATGGTTGTCTATGAGCTTGCTCATAAGCAAGCATAAAGCTGTTTGCGCTCAAGGCCGCGTAGGCCGATATTCCGCAAGGACTGACAGCCATGTACGAGGGTTTTCTTAAAGCATCGAAGATGCGCGTTTTCGGTTAATAAAAGAAAGATATTTGTAATATAATCTCCGCAAAGCGGTATTTTTAGTATAATTTTCAGCCCCCACCAGCATTCGGACGTAAAAAAAAACAGCCCCGCTGGACGGAGCTGTAGGGAGTTATTATTGACGAGAAATGCCTTGGATGTCAGTAAATTACCAGACTTTGCGGGATAACACGATGCACATAGACATCATTTCCCTGAATGGAATAGAGGATTGTCATTTTCTTGAAATTCAACCGCCGCACTTCAAACCCGTATTGGTAGGACAACTCAGGAACGATGGGAAAATAATCTGCTCCGTTACAAAGCCATTCCATCTTGGTATTCAGTTCGACCATGTAGCGATGGGCCGTAAGAGGAGCTTTGTAATAATCTTTGATAGCATCCCTTAAAGACAACAAGTCACTATTAGCTTTATCAGTGACATGAATCGTAAAGCGTGCCATTACTTAGCTTCCCTTATATCGTTCAACCCATAGTGTTCCCCGAGATCCTTGCACAAATCATTGTACACATCGTTCCACAAGCGTGTGGGCTTGCTTGCCCAATCCGGATCGATGAGAGCCTCATTGGGAAAATCCGTGAACGAACGAAAGTCTTCTTTCTTTAGTGTTGCTTGCATAATTGTGCTATACTGATTTTCATTTCCGCTGCAAAGGTACAACAAAAATTTGGAATACACAAGGATTTGAGCAGAAAAAAATAAAGATTATACCGCTTACGCGGAGAAAATAATAATTAGAGTGCTACCTTTCGGGAGAAGCCTCCAAAAGAGAGGAACTCACGGAACCAAGACAAATCCGGTCGGCTCTTAATCTCTTTAATGAAGGTTCTCTGAATCTTCTGACAGAGTTTGTGGTACTCATCCTCCGACATCTGGTTTTTACATCCCTCAACATAACTGAGGAACACTGCCGGAGTCTGGATACTACGCAGCATCTTACCGATGGTTTCGCTGGGCATCTGTCCTTCCTCGTAGAGCCGGTATTGAGAATCTCCGACATCTTCGCTGCAGATAGTCCGTACTCCTCACGCATCTTCGTTAACTCCTCGGGAGACGGAATATCGTGCGCTGCACGGTATTGAGCATAGACTCGTTGTACATTTCCTTCGTCTATCTCTGTAGTAGTAAACTCCATATCCGTTTCCAGATCGCGGATGTTATGGTGCTCATAGACGAATTTCTCGCCTCTGAACTCAGTTTCTCGCATTTCCTTCTGGTAAACGGCTTTACCACCCGTCAAAGGGCTTTCAATGGTGTGTTGCTGGATCATGATTGACCTCCTTTCTTATAGGGATAGTTCATTGGGTACTCAGCGACATGGAAAGATATACAAATCGTAGATCGGTTAGGTAACCCATAACAAATTTTGATATATACCTCTTGCCCTTTTACGTCCTTCCCGAATACCCACAAATCACCGAAACGATTGAGCATGTTACGAATAGGGCCTTCTGAGTAATCTTCAGGTGTAATTGTTTTTACGATGTCCTTTCGTTCATTGGCGGTTATTTCCAATTGAAGCAAGGAATCATTATTCTTGTCTCGCTCATCCCAAAACAAAATGTCGAACACCTCGACTTTTTGGTGAAAGTCATTGAGGAACTTCTGTATTTCAGCTAATGTTGCTATCATGGGCACGTGCATAATTGAATTACGGTGCAAAGATACAACAAATATTTGACATGTGCAAGAAAAACAACGAAAAAGTTGGATTTTTATTGCATTTTACCAATATTCAGTCAATTTCAATAAGTCAAAGAGCGTTTATATATTGTTGTTGTAATCGAATGCTGCTGCAAGGTTACAACAAAAATTTGGAATACACAAGTTGTAAAAGAAAAAAATAGTAAAAATACCGAGACATACTCGGAGAAAATAATAATTATAAGTAATCCCACAAATGTTGCCGAACGCGATTTTTATTATTTTCTCCGCGGAGCGGTATAATTGGTATAATTTTCTTCACCTATCGGCAGCCGGACGTAAAAAAACAGCCCCGCATCGCTGCGGAGCTGTAATGTGGCGGAGGCGCGACCATTACACGAATTACGAAGTAATGAAATCATGGATCGCCGCTTCTACTCTGTGACCCCGCTGGCAAATTTGCTATAATAAAAACGCAAGTCACTGAATTACAGCAACTTGCATTTTCTAAAAGTGACCCCGCTGGGGCTCAAACCCAGAACCTTCAGAACCGGAATCTGACACTCTATTCAATTGAGCTACGGGGCCTTTTAGTTCGGTAAAAACTTTTACCTCACTATCAATTTACAATTCACAATTCACAATTCACAATTACCAAGTACCAATTATCAATTATCAATTATCAATTATCAATCTCTTCTTCCTCCTAAAAAGATCAAAATATAGTATATGAGCGTAGCGAGGGAGGAAAGGGCTGCTACGACATAGGTGTATGCGGCGGCATGGAGCGCGTCAGACGCCATCGGCGTGGTCTCGGCATCGGTGATACCCGCTTCGCGGAGCCAGTTGACGGCGCGTTGCGAGGCATTGACCTCGACGGGCAACGTGATGAACGAGAACAGGGTGGTGGTCGCGAACAGGGCTATGCCAACCATCATCAACTGCGGGAACGTCTGCAGGGTGAGCATGCCGATCAGCAGGATCCACGTCATCCAACGACTGCTGAAAGATACCACCGGCACCAACGCCGACCGCATCTTCAGCGGAGCGTACTCCTGATCATGCTGGAGCGCGTGCCCGCACTCATGAGCAGCCACGGCTGCGGCGGAGACATTAGCACCCTCATAGACCTCTCGCGAGAGATTAACCGTCTTGTCGGCAGGGTTATAATGGTCGGTCAGCCGGCCTTCGATACAGGTCACCTCCACATCGGTGATGCCGTTATCGCGGAGCATCTTCAGCGCTACCTCCCGTCCGGTCATACGCAGCGGGGTCTGCGCGTAGCGCTTGAACTTACGCTCAAGGGACGCAGACACCGCCCAGCTGATGAGGGCGATGGAGATAAAGAGGATCCAATATATTGTCGATGGTGTCATCATATGTTCTTGTTTGCTTCTTGGATGGCTTTCTGTGCTACTTTGCGTCGGCAGATCTTACACTCGCCATAGACATAAAGCGCGAAATGAGCCATGTTAAAATTAGAGTACTTACGGGTGGTGACGAGGCGTGTGATTGCCTTATCGTCGAGTTCAACCAGTCGTCCGCAGGCTGTGCAGATCATCTGGAACCGGTTCTCGTGGTCGGTCAGCAGTTCGTACTCGGTAGCCATCTGACCGCGTTGGCGGGTGTGTCCCTGTACTATATGGGCATCTATAAACAGCTTCAGCGAGTTATAGATCGTTCCGACGGAGATCCGATCGGGGATACAGGCTTTGACGAGTTGGTCCGCGGTAAAGGGTTTGGGCAGTGCGCACACTTGCCGTAGTACCATGTTACGGACCTTCGACGGCCGCATCTCATCGGCGTGGGCACGGATATAAGCACGCAGCTTCGCCTCCGCAGCCCGGTAGCTGTTCTCTATGATCTCCGCCTTGGTCATAGAGGTTTGATATAGGCCCGGTGGCGTTTATGGACCTTATGGTCGAACTGGGTAAAGTTCGCTATATTCTTGGTGTTGGTCTCCAGGATATTCGTTGTCTCGAGGATCTGAATACCGTAATCGTTGATGATCGGTATCTGGTCCTGGAAGAAGAGCGCGTTGATGCCTTTGTCCTGGTAGTCCGGACGCACGGCGATAAGCAGGAAGCTGAACGATCTCATCTTCTTGGCCTTAAGCGCCTTGAGCAGGTGGTACCAGCCGAAGGGGAAGAGCTTGCCGTCACATTTGCGCAGCGCGTCGGAGATATCCGGCATACCCAGTCCCACACCCACGATATCGTCCTTCTCGTTCACCACGAGGGTCACGAAATCGAAATTGAGGATCGGGAAATACATGTTCTTGTAGTAGTTCTTCTGGGCTACCGTCATGGGCTGGAAGTTATACAACTTCTGGTAAGCCTCGTCGATCACATCCATGTACTGGATCCCGAACCGGCGCACGAGTTCGCGGGAGTTCTTGACCTTCACTACGCGTACGTGCGAGCGTTCCTTAACTATATTAGCGATGCGGTCAATCCGTTCGGGACATGCCTTAGGCGGATAGACCTGTATCTCCACCCAGTCAGCCTCCTTCGTCAGCCCGTAGGCGTCTATATGGCGTACGTAGTATGGGTAGTTATAGAGGGAGGCCATCACGGCGGGGTAATCATACCCCTCGAGGAGCAGCCCCTCATGGTCAAAATCCGTAAACCCGACAGGTCCGTTCAGCGCGTCCATGCCGCGTTCTTTACCCCAGGCGGCAACCGTGTCAAGGAGCGCTTTGGAGACCTCCAAGTCATCTACGAAATCGAACCATCCGAAACGTACATGCTTGAATCCCCATTTCTCGTTCGCGCGGCGGTTGATGATGCCGGCGATGCGTCCGACGGGTTGGTTATCGCGGTACGCCATCCATAGCCGGTACTCGCATACCTCGAGCGCAGGGTTCTTGTCCGGCTCGAAGCAGTTCATCTCGTCAAAGAACAACGGCGGGCAGTAGTACGGGCAGTCGCGATACAGGTCATTGGCGAACTGTATGAACTGCTCTAACTCACGTTTCGTTCCTATTTTGCGTATTTCTACAGCCACGGACTTGCTTATTTTCAAAATCGGGTGCAAAGGTACAACAAAATTTGCAAATACGCAAGTTTTTTGCCAAAAAATTTGCACATGTCAGAAAAAAGCAGTACTTTTGCACACTTTTTCGCGTGAGGTGTGGCAAGTGAGCCGCGCTGAAGCGAGGGGCTATCTGGTTTTGACAGCAGGTAGAATGGTTGTGTAAGCACGCCGAGCATTGAGGATACGCTCGTTAATATCATCTTCAAACTATAACTGGCAACACTTCTTATGCTCTCGCTGCCTAATCGAAGTATAGTAGATTAGCCTAATCGGGTGCAAGGCACCTGATCGAGACGTCACTCCGAGCCGAGTCTGTGGGCTGAAAGGATATAGTGGCGCAGAAATACACAGAATAGAGGTTGCAGGCTGCGATGCGATCTTGAGAACTTAGCAGATAAGCCGGTGGTTGGTGGCTTGGGTCTTGCCGCCGGACGAAAATCAAGGCCAAGATAAGCGTGTAGAAAGCATAAGTGTTCCTTGTTTGGACGCGGGTTCGAATCCCGCTAGCTCCACACGCGACTGCAACGGCAGTCACGGGATCTAGGGGGATTTCGACTCCCGCTAGCTCCACACGAGACTGCAACGGCAGTCACGGGGTATTAGCTCAGTTGGTAGAGCGCAACGTTCGCAATGTTGAGGTCAGGGGTTCGACTCCCCTATGCTCCACAAAAAATACGGCCCTTGTGAGCCGTATTTTTTGTGTTAGTCAGCGCGCAGGATGCGCGTGGGAGAGGGTGGAGCGATTACTCTGCACTCTCAGCCGGCAACTCAGCTGCGGGAGCCGTTTGCTCTACCTGGATCACAGACTGATCCTCGGCTGCCTCTTCCTGACCTTTGCTGAAACCGACAGCAGCGATCGAGAACACTACGATGAGCGCGATGATCGTCCATGTGGCTTTCTCCAGAAAATCAGCCGTCTTCGGGGCACCCATTACCTGGTTGCCGCTGGCAAAACCGGCTGCCAATCCGCCGCCCTTGCTGTTCTGCACCAAAACGAGGAGCGTCAGCAGGATGGCTGCGATAACAATTAGAATTGTAAGAAATATGTACATAAGTCTTTTAAAATTTAGTTTTCAGCCAAATCGGCTGCAAATTTACTGCTTTTTTTTGACATACGCAAATAAAAGTAGAAAAAAATAAAGATTATACCGCTTTTGCGGAGAAAATAATAATTATAAATCGAAAACGCGGCGGCAGCCGGACGTAAAAAACAGCCCCGCATTGCTGCGGAGCTGTTCTTGTCCTCTTCCCGAAGGAAGAGATTAGAGTAGGTTGTTATCTAACCAACTGACCGGTGATGTTGTAGATCTTATCGCCCTTGACGATGTAAACCTTGTTGTCGCGAACGATCTTAACCGGATTCTCCTCACCTGCTACATTGTCAAGTGCAGTCGGAACGTAAGGAATCTCAACACTCAGGATGTTGCCATCCGGGTTGAAGGTGAAGGTGTAATTGCCTGCAGAAGTGGTAGTGAGGTGGATATCATTACCGCCGTTCTCAGAGGTCAGCGTCCAGTCGGTCGATTGACCATGCTTCATCTCGTTCTCAGCGTCTTGTGCACCGAAGTAAACGGTCTCAAAGTGCTGCTGAACGCGACGGATCTTGAACTGGTAGTTGCTATTAGCTGCTACTTCAACAACTGTCGACCAGATACCATTCTCTTCCGTCATCGTAGTTTCTACCCAAGCGTTCTCCTATAACTTACGGCCGGCAGAGCGGGGAAGGTGATGTCGATGGAGTCGTTCTCGAAGAACCAAGTGAATACATACTCACCCGGGATATCAGCCGTGAGTTTGAGGTTTTCAGTGACATCGCTGTTTACACCGCCGACACCTGTCCAGCCACGATGTAAGCCATAAGGAGCACCTGCGTTAGCTTTCGTTACCCAGTTACCACCCTTGATAACCTTGAACTCATAATCACCAGCCTCCAGAGTGAAGGTGTAAGAAGCGGACTTCTCGTCATCTGCCAGAGTCATGGTAACGGCGCCATCGCCCCATTCAGGAGTCGTCATTGTACCCGCAATCTTCATGGTCGGGATAATTACAATAGCCTCTTTCAAGTCTGCGATCGCATTGGTAGCACCGGTAGCAGGATTGAAGGTGAAGGTAACATCGTATTTACCATCTTGCGTGATGCTAAGCGTAGAGTTGTCAACATGACGCCAATCGTGGTTCTGAGCAACCTGATAGCCATAGTTTCCGGCAGCGAGTTCTACCATCTCCTTAACGAGTTTATAGGTACCGTCCTCTTGCTTGGTCATCTCATTTTCGGTAGCATTCAGACCGTCGCCCCAGTAGTAACCTACGAGTGGTTCAACACCCACTACAGTGTAAACAACCGGAGCTACATAGAAATCACCGATGAGTTTGAAAATCTCCGGATTCTCACCTTCAGCTGCGATGTAAACGACTTTCACTTCGCCTGCTTCTGCGAGTTTGAAACCGATGTTGTGGTCATCACCATCAAGATCTTTCAGGCCTTCAGCTACTTTGGTCAGTTTGTCGTATCCGAGCCAGTTCTCGCCTACTACCACTTTCAGTTTGTAGTCGCCAGCCTTGAGCTTGAGGACGGTAGTATCCTGTTTGGAAGCAATGCGCTTCTCTGCATCCCAACCGAGGCCTTCACCTTCGCCTGCGATGTAATACAGAATCGGCTCATATTTCTTCCACGTACCGGCAGCCCAGTCGGTGATGGTATAGGTCAGACCGGCATAGTCGATGGTGTCAGCTTCCATCTTGTTCCAGATGACGTCTTCTTCATCGCTCCAAGCCGGAGTTTCAACGGTCTTGTTGAAACGAACGAAGAGAATGCTGTCTGCCTCTGCGTCAATCTTGGCGGTGAGGGTGTCGTTGCCTTCTGCCTTCGGAGCGAAGAACGCAGTCCACTGGTCCTCCATCTCATGACCTTCTTTCTTGGTATAAAT
>CAJOCN010000025.1:29321-32155 GCA_905233255.1 Paludibacteraceae bacterium | reverse complement strand
TTGTCGAGATACTCTTGATGTTTCTGCCGTCCGTATTTCTCGGCGAACTCCTGCCGGTTCAGCGTCTCCGCCTCACTCGCCACATGCCCGCTCCTGTCGGGGCGAGCCTGCGCTATCTGCATGTACCCGCCGCCGGACTTAGGATACCGCCTGAAATAATACGGATCACTTCGTATCAGCATCCCCGTCAGATATGCTATCGGGTGCTCTAATTCTACTTTCGCCATCTCTCATAATCAAAATCCGCTGCAAAGATAATACGATATTCATTTTAGTGTTCCTCCAAAGGTGCGAATATTATCAAAAAATCGTACTTTTTCCGTTTTTTGGCTTCGTTAAAGAACCAAACAATGATTGTTTGTACTCGTTTTGGAGTGATGCCATGCTTCGTAGCGACCATTTCTCGTGCCTCATGTGCCGGAACACCCTTGTCCCTTGCCACGAAATAATCATCCACGATAGCCTGGTTCCTCACTTCAATCTGATGCCGTTTCTCCGACATCCGAAACGCATTCGGCTCCCGCACCAACCATGGCACATCATATAGGATTCCCCCATTCCCCTGAAGGGGGAGGATTTGTGATTGGTTATTGGTCATAGTTGTTAAATTTTGGTTGGGTTGCTCTCGGGAGATGCTCCCGTGATGGTAATGTTATTAGTTCGTTTCGGGTACCATTTTCGAGTGTAGAGCGTACCCTTTTTGGTTGCAATGACTGATTCGACATGCCCATCGGCGAATCTCTTTTTGCTGACTACTCCTGAGATTGACTCAAAAGGAGCTGCAAGTTTATACTTTAGTGCCATAATGTTTATTTTTTAATGTAGATTGTTTTATGCTGCTCCGGGAGGAAGGTACGCACCCATCCGTCGTGGTTGGTTTGTGTGCCGTAACGGCGGTAGTACTCGTCCGCTGAGATGATTTGAATTCTTGGCGCTTTGGGGGCATTGTCGCGGATGGCGTTGGCGGGGTTATAGTGTACAAACTTGCCCGCCATGAGCTTGTCGTTGATTGCATCGTAAATGGCTTGCTGCTGATCGGGCGAGAAAGTGCTCCGATTGATAGAAATGCGCCACTCTACCACGTGTAGCCACCAAAGGCCAAAAATCTTTAAAATCCATAAATTTAAGTTCTTCTTCCTCTTCCTCGGGTGTAAAGGAGGAGGAACTTTTTCTTTATTAATTCTTTTTTTGCTTCTTTTTTTCTTATTCGCTTTCTTTTTGAAAGCTCAACGATCTGCTCCGCTGTATGCTTATTCGCTTTCTTTTTGAAAGCTCAACGATCTGCTCCGCTGTATGCTTTTTGTTCGCGCTTTGTCCCTTGCATAGCCTGTATTTATTTTAACTGTTTTTCGACAAAAAAGATACAGGCTATTGCTCAGGTCAGGATTTTTTTGTAACTTTGCAGCGGTTTTGGAGATAGAACCTAAATTAGAACCTAAATTAGTACCTAAATTAGAACCTAAAATAGTAATTAACATAGTAATTATCACAATAATTAAAATGCACTATGAAGATATACATTAAAAGTTCTAACGAGATGCAGGCCTATCTGGCGATTGTGTCAAAAGCATTGTGTGACGCGGGACATGAGGTCCGCACCCTGTACGATGTCCGGAACAATCAGGCAGGCCAAGACGGCTGCGATATATGTCTGGAACTAACCGCCGGCGGGTTGCAAAAACTCAAAACCGAAGTTAAGCAGCCCTCTGTATCCGTTGGCAATAAGGCGGATGATCGGATTCAGAAGATGGTGTTGGTGATCGGGAAGTCTGCGCTGCCTCGCCGTGCGATAGTGGACGGTTTGCATCTGAAACAGAATAGCCGTGCTATCTTCATCAACAACTACCTCAAACCCGCTGTGGCAAAGGGTTTGGTCACAATGACACGCCCTGCACACCCCAGCCTGCCGGAGCAGACCTACCGCCTGACAGCCTACGGACTCGACCTCTACAAAGAGTTGAAAAAGATACAGGCTATGACTCGAAATGGGAGTCTAAAAGCGTCAGCGACGCGCGTTTTCGGTTAATCAATCAAAGACCATTTTGCATATCCTCCCGCTCGATGAAGGGATCGTAGTACTTGTTGGGCTCGTCGAGCGGGTCAAGGGGCTTGCGGAAACGCGGTTTGCAGGCGGGAATCATACGAAAGCTATTCTAAAGGCATGTTTGATACTCTCGCTCTCGGGATGGGCTTTCTCGAGTTTCTCGGCGGTGCGTTTGAGGTCCGCGCGGAGGTCCTTCAGCTGCGCCGCCATCTGTTCCTGGAGGGCGAGTTGCTGCACGTAGATGGCATGGTTCGGGTCGGAGGTGATGGCAGGGTTGGTGTTCTTCTCCCATGTGAACGATTTGGGTCGGCTGATGACGATCTTGAAACCGTGGTACTCGATGGTGCCGGTGAAATTGGACGGCTTGCCTTGCTCTTTGATGAGCGCCTGTACGGCCGTTTCCACCTGCGGACGCAGGGCTTTGAGGGTTGCCTCGGATTCGTTACATGCTACTTGCGCAGCGAAAAATTGGTCGATTACTTCGTAGTTGGAGTTGTTGTTTGAATTGTTGTTTTGCATAATGTTAAAAGTTTTGTGCGTGGGCTTGTATGCGAGTGGCCACTCATTGCACGTGCGGACACACAAACTTTCGCGGGTTAATAATGATTTTTATTGGTCAACAATTATCAACAATTGAAGACAATTTTTGGAAATCCGCTGCAAAGGTATAACAAAAAAAGCAGCCACGGACATGGTGACTGCATTATGGAAATAAAAGGAAATAAAGCGAAAGAAAAGCGAAAAGAACCGAAAATTTTCAGCGAAAGAAAACGAAATAATCGCTCCCGTG
>CAJOCN010000025.1:0-29281 GCA_905233255.1 Paludibacteraceae bacterium | reverse complement strand
CCGCGAACTCATGTTCTTGGTATCCAGATAACCGAGTGCTTCGTTGGTGCGGATAGCTGCGACTAATTTGGCAGCCGAAGCGTTGGCGGCGCTTCTCAGCTCCGCCTCGACGGCTTGTGCTTTGCCTTCCTTGCGGTTGTTTCTCCGGAATGTGCTCCTTGATACAAATTAACAGAGGTATTGTCGTGAATGTCGAAGTTATCACCGGCAATAAAAGTCCCATGAAAATGGAACTGATTAATAACATATGGGTGCTATACCCTTGCTATATCTTTACTTTACCTCTTGTCCGGTTACGGTATATACCTTCTCGCCACGGAGAATGAGGAGTTGACCGTCGCGGAGAACCTTGGTGCCTTGCGCTTTGTTAGATTGTACATTCTCTACGGCAGTCGGTTGGGGTTCGGGAGTGGCATATCCATACACCTCAATCTTTTTTATACCTTTAGACGTCCATTCCAGAATGGGTGTGCCATTTACTTTCGGCGTTTTATCCTCTTCTGTGGTTTCTACTACAAATGGAGCTTCGCTGTCTGTTGCTGTACGATCTTGATCGTCATAGAATACGCATTTGGTGATGGTGTATCCTTCGGCAGCATTGACGGTTGCTGTCCAGCCGTATCCCCACCATCCCCAGTTAGCGGTGTATGCTGAGGATCCATATGCAGTATAACTGAATGAAACGGTTGCTACGTTCGCCGTACTGTAGTTTGCCTGCTCTTTTGCAGTTGCTGTAATTGTGGTCAGCAGCGTTTCCGTCTGTGCCACTGCGCCCGTCGCTGCCATCAGCAGCAGGGCGAGAATTGAAAATAGTTTAATTTTCTTCATTGTTTTGTTGTTTGCCGTATTATCACACACATGCAAAAAAGGCAGCACATAGTACGAGACTATGCGCCGCCTTTATGGCTGCGAACTTGTTGATATTCTTTATATTGCACCCCTTCGTATGGGGGGTGAATTTGAACACGCTATTTGTCGTGAGTAACATAGAGGCTATAATTATTTTTGTTATTCAGTTATTTGTTCCTTCCTCAGGGCTTTTCGTACCGGTGCGCTCATCTGACCCTTGATCTGCGGTTTCCCTCCGCATAGTTTGATGTTCGCTCCGTTGCGTGTGTGGCCCGTAAGGCTCCAGCCGTCCTTGGTGATGGTCAGCGTACCATCGGCAATCAACCATTGAGCATAAGCGTACCATGAACCCTGTTTGAAATAGGCTGCGTTGAGGTAATAGAACGAACTGCCGCCGAGTGTCTGTTCCTCGTCATTCCGGTAGCCCGCTTCCGCGGTGCCGGGTGCATAGGTGTTAAGGAGCTCGAATGTACCGGTCGGAACCGTGTCGGTAGAAGCGTTGATGTCTGTTATGAAGAAAATCTCTGCGAGAGGAACGCATACCGTTCCGTTCACCGATACCGCTGCGGCGGATGAATAGGCTTGGATCGCCCAGTATTTCACGCCGTCTTCCGGCATGCTCTTATAATACGCATAGGACGCCGTGAGAGTATCCACCTCGTTCTTACTATAATCATGAGGACCGTTGGTGGCATTTATCTCCGGGTAGTAATCCGGTACCGGCACAGGAGTAATACCTCCATGGGTTATGTCTGCACCGCCCTTGGAACCGGCTACGACAGGTGCTTGCCCGGCTTGCACTACGGGCTGGAATGCCTCGCTGATAAAGGCAACGACCATGCAGTTCTCCGGTACCCATTCAGAGTTCAGTATGAGAGAATAAGAGGCGGAATAGCGCTTGTTGTTCACCGCTAATGTATCGCCCTTCGGTGCGGTCAGATAAGCGCGCACAGCGTTCGTATGGCGGAACTCTTTCCACCCCTCGAAAGTGTTGTAGAAATCCGCTTGGACGTCAATCATACCGGATTCCTTGACCAATACCGTCAGCATGAGCTCCGGGCAGTCTTCCTTCACTACGCAGCCGCTCAGATCGACCTTCAGTTCACGGCTCGTTGCGTCATACGTGTTTTGGATCTCTATCGAAGCGTACGTGCTGTCCGCAAACTGCGTGCGGGCGGTTGTCTCCAAGTACCCCGGATGGAAAACAACATTGCTCACAGTCCTGTTGTATTCGTCCTTATAGGTCGTTTTGGCGCGGTTGATACACATATTTGGTGCCCCGGATACACCTAAAGCGCGGGTGATCGTGTTGCAACCGCTAACCGAGAACTTATCCGGACTATAACCGTAGTGGTGCAGGATTGTCACCCAGTTGGTATCGTTCGCCGTGAACGCATGAATAGCGTCCATTCCGTAGGGGCAGTATCCACAGCCTTGCCCTGTGAATTCTTCGATCAAGTGTTTCTTGGGAAAAACGTTTGGAGTCGGTGCCTGAGGCGGGTTCTTAGGCTCGCACGCGGTCAGCGCCAGCAGTGCTATTCCCGCTACGACGCATAAATAACTGATTCGTTTCATAAGATGGTGTATGTTTTATTGTCCTTGATAATATACAGAATGCCCTCTTTGATGACCTTTGTATAGGATGCTTTGTCCTCTTGTACATCCTCTATTCCTTGCGTCTCGTAGTTATAATGCACGGTGAGCACAAGACTCTCATCGCCGTCCGAGAAAGTATAGGTAATCGTCTCTTTGCTCCCTGCAGCGGGAGTATAATGGGTGTACCAACCGGCATTTCCGTTGGGGGTGAAATGGAGCGTTTCCTCTTTCTCTTTGTTGCCGCTTGTGCATTGGCCTGCGCAGCAGAACTCATCGGTCAGACCGGTTGCCGAACGGCGGATAGTAACCGTGACAGGTGTTCGGGAGAGCAGCGATCCTTTCAGACCCATTCGGATCTCTCCGGTCAGCGGATCGGTCTCTGCTTCGTTCATGGTGATCTCCTTGCCGTCAGCAGGAATATCGCCGTATCCGTCAATACTGACTATAAGCGCGTTGGCGCTCATCATACTAAGGCAGACTGCCGCTGCCATCATCCAGATTCGTTTCATAGGCTTGTAGTATATGTTTGTCGTTATTATCCAGTAGAAGTGCGATCATGCGGCACTGTTGCGGGTTGCAGCCCTCCGGCAGGGTACAATGCACCTTCCGTTGCGCGACTGTTTTGCTCATCTGTATCTTCTCGCCCCACGGGCTGTCGAAAGCGTGTGTGCGGAGCATGTGCCGGTGGATATATCGGGTGTTGACCGAACCGTCCGGCATGGCTTGTACGCCGCTGATGCTGTCTTCCGTCACCCATACTGCCAACCGCATCTCCACGCCTTCGCCGGCGATGATAGTAGCCGTGGCGTCCATCTGCCGCGTGAGAGTGTCTATCTTCGCTTGGATGCTCAGCGACGGAGCGGCACTGTCGTTCATCGCCGTGCGGAGCTGTCCGCCCCATTCGGCGGGGTCGAAGAAGTAGTTCCCGTTGCTTTTTGTTAAGTCTATATTGCCTGTCGGGAAGGGAGTAGAGGCATTACCGCCCATAAACCGGTATATGGTGTCTGCCGCCGGACAGGTGTAGTCGTAGAGCCCTTGCGTGAAGGGGTTGGAGGCGGGATGAAGGGATATAACAATCAGTCCTTCGCCGTATAGCGAGAGCAGGCTCTGTGCCCGGGCTGCTGCGGTCGGACAATTGACGCACCGGAAGCCCGTGAACTCCAACAATACATGCTTCCGTCCGCTGCTTACATCCACCGGCACGGGGATCAGCCGGTCCTCCTCTCTGATCACCTCGCAGGACGCGAGTAGCACTGCCAATATTATGTATGAAATTTTTTTCAATTTGAGATTTGAAATTTGAAATTTGAGATTTGAAATTTGAGATGATTAAAAACTAAACGAGTAGTTCAGCGTTACGCCTTCCATCTTCGGTACGTACCGGCACACGCCGCCGGAACAGTTAAAGCCCTCGCGTGTCTTTGTATATCCGGCACTCGCGCGGTGCGCGCCGTACGTAAAGGTCGCCAAGGCGGTGTAGTAATGTTCGTGGGTGCTCTCTGACGCCCCGCCAATGTTGTACATCCATTGCCCGCTGAGCGTCACGTAGCGGTAGAGACTCAGTTCGTAGAGCGCGAATATCCATTGTCCCTGGTAATGCGGCGTGTAGAGGTATTGGAGTTCTCCGCGCATGGATATATCCTTATTCACTTGTACGCGCGTGTCCACGACCGCAATACCCGACCGCACGAGCTCGCCGTGCCCTTCTAACAACTGCCGGTTGTAGGTCTGGTACATCAGCATTGCGTTGAGCCACCACCGCTTGGTGATTCGTTTGTTGAGTTCCAGGTTCACATCGGTGTAGTACTCGCCTTCCGTGCGGGTGTCAATCTCCCAACTGCCTTCTTCACGGAGTCCCCGTATATGTGCGGCGCTCAGTTTGAGCGAGGTGCCGTAACGACCGCCCATCTTGGTTTTCCGCGCCCAGGTGTAACGCACCTCTCCCTGGAACGCCCATTCGCCGCCGGCGTACTGCGTGGCGTAAGGGTAGAGTGCCGCCAAAGCGTACGTGTGTTGTTGCGCGAAAGCCGGCATGTGGTTGAGTCTGCCTGCCAAACCGGTACGCAAGCGCTCCGACCGGAAACTCATGTTGTCCGACCGTTTGGCTTGAAGGAGTACCGCCAATCCTTTCTGCGAATAACTCGCACTCAGCAGCAGAGCCTCGCCGTCCCGGTAACTGAACTTGTTTTCGAGCGTCGGGTCATTGGCTTTGCGCGCATACTCGGCTAAGAACCGGAATCCCTTGTACCGCAACTCCGTCCGCACGTCTCCGGCGCCGATCCACCGCGGCAGGTTGTACCTATACATCTGTCCGCCAACAGGCGTGAGGATGGTGTCCGCCGCCTCGTATTTGGATACATAGCTGCCGCCAATCGTCAATCCCCAGTCATTGTGAATTGTAAATTGTGAATTGTGAATTGTAAACAAGTCCACCTCCACGTCTCCACCGAGGGCGGCGTCTTGGGTGTAGTTCCAGCCGAAGGCTTTGTCCTGATAGCATCCCCAGTAGCGTCTCTGTTTGCCTCCGAGGGCGGTGAGACGAATACCTTTGTACGGCTCCGCAGCAATTTTTGCGCCCCGCAGCGCACCGTCTATACCGAGTGAGCGATCCTCGTAGAGACTCAGGATGAGACCCGAACCGAACTGACCGTACACATCGCCCACGGTGATCTCGCCCCATGTGAAGGCTGCGGCTATACTGAGGTGGCTCATTCCGTATCCGCCGAAATCGCTCTCGTATCCGGGCATCGGCCATTGGGTCAGCTCCAGCCGCGTCGTTGCCCGCAATTCACGGAAAGTGCTCTCTTGACTGTTGGGGCTTGCCGTCTCGTCTCTCTGCCAATGCAGGCTAAGGTCGAGGTAACTGTTGCTATGGTAGCGCACGGGACTCCAGTCGAGCAAACCGTCATGCTGAACAGCACCGCTCACAAACACGGTGTCCCCGTCTGCCGCCTTCGCGCCCATCGCTCCGACCAGCAATAATCCTATAAAGAGATAATTTTTAATTATAAATTGTGAATTATAAATGCTTTCGTATCTCCTCCTCGTCGCCCGGTGTGTAACCGGTGTGTTGATAGACGATCTTACCTTTGCCGTCTATAACGAAGAGGTGCGGCACGTTTTGTACGTTCATTGCCCGTTTGAGGCTTCCGTTGGGGTCGAGCAGTACCTTGTACTCCCATCCGTAGCCGTTCACGAGTGGTGCCACTTTCTGTGCGTCCTGCCCTTGGTCAATCGACACGAGGTACATCTCCACGCCCGTCTCGTCCTGCCAATCGGCGTACAGTTCGTCGATGGCTTTGAGTTCGCGCATGCAGGGCTTGCACCACGTAGCGAAGAACGAGATAATCACCGGTTTGCCGCTCACGCCGAGCGTCGATACATTGACCTCTTTGCCGTCCATACTGCGTAGCGTCACCTCCGGTAACGCCGCAAAACAACTCAGCACACTCAGTGCCGCAATCAGACTTATACCCAATCGTTTTTTCATATCAGAACCTTATCTTGCGTCTCCTGCAATCAGCAGGATGATCCATGTCAGTATCGGCGACACGAAGAACGACAGCAACGCCCATCCTAACGGGTCGCGATGCCTGTTCACCGCCATGCGGTAAGCTATGTGGATGCGGAAGAAATAAATCAACAGCAGTGCCAACAGTCCGCAAAAAATACTGATCATCCCTATCGCCAGACCTGACATTCCGGCGAACAGACCTACCAAGAGGTCTTCCATTGTCTGTACTAAATTTTCCATAATTCGTAATTTATTCCAGCACTTGTGCTGTGTGGTTTTTGGTATCCACTTTTTCGATGACGCGCACCAGAATGCCGTTTTCGTCAAAGATAAAAGTCTTGCGCAGGGTGCCCATGGATACCTTGCCGTAGTTCTTAGCCTCAAGGGCACGATTAACTGCGTTTTTCTTTTTCTCGCCCCATGCGCCGAACGATTGCAGCATCTCGGTACTCGGGTCGCTCAGCAGCGGGAAGGGCAGTGCATATTTCTCCTTGAACTTGACATGCGAAGCCACGGAGTCCTTGCTGACGCCGAGCACTTGGTAGCCTTGTGCCAGAAAGGCATGGTAGTTATCGCGGATATTACAAGCCTCCGAGGTGCACCCCGGAGTGGAGTCCTTGGGGTAGAAATAAATCACGGTTTTCTTGCCGCTCAAGTCTTTCTCCGTTACTTCTTTTCCTGTCTCGTCCAGCGCTCTGAACGCCGGCATTTTGTCACCAATCTGTAACATAATTGTATCATTTTGTATTATTCGCGGTGCAAAATTACAACAAAAAAATGACATACGCAAGGGCATACGTCATTTTCTGTGAATTTTACCGCAGTTTGCCGTTCTGCCAGGTGAGGGTGGGGTACGTGGTGCGGAGGTACTCTACGGAGCGCTCAATACCGCTGCCGCCCGAGGTGGCGAACGGAATAAGCGTCTTGCCCTCCAGCTGGAAGAGGTTGTTGTCCACCCACGAGTTGATGATCCTCGGACAGATGCCCCACCAGATAGGGTAACCGACATAGATTGTGTCGTACGGCGTGACATCCGTGCAGCGTTTGATCGCCGGGCGAGCCTCCGGATCGTTCATCTCTACGGACGAGCGCGACTGTTTGTTGCGCCAATCGAGATCCGCTGCCGTATAAGGCTCGGCGGGTTGAATCTCCCATAGCGTGGCGTTCTGCGCCTTGGCGATCTTCTGCGCCGCGGCTTTGGTAGTGCCGGTGGCGGAGAAATAAGCTACCAAACTCTTTGCTTCCATCGAAGCCGCGGCGATTAGTATTGCCGCCAGAAAAATGACTGTTCTTTTCATAACGAATTACAAATAACGGTGCAAAGGTACAATAAATAATTCACAATTCAAAATTCACAATTCAAAATTTACAATTCACAATTCAAAATTTCAAAAAAAAGCACATTATTATAGAAAAAATGTACGCGCGCTTGCGTATGTCAGAAATTTTTACTATCTTTGCACGCAATTTTTGAGAAAATGAAAACAATACTGATTACAATAGGGCTTTTAGGCGCGGCGATGCTGCTGCTGAGTGTGGGTGTGATTTTCCGCAAGGATCATTCTTTTAGGTCGCAGCATATTCATCAGAACGCGCGTATGAAGCAGGATAATATCCATTGCGCCACCTCGCTGGACCGTGAGGCGGAGAGGGCCGCAGAGAAGAAGGTGAAGATTTGAGATTTGAGATTTGAAAATTTTAAACAAATTATATTATGAACAAAGTAAGTATTATCGTTGAGTCGATTTTGGCAGCTGCTGTAGTTGCCCTGTTTATTCTCTTTTTTACGTACAATCCTTGGGGCAAGAAGTCCGCTAATGCGGATGTAGAGGCGCAGGGTGAGTTGCTGCCGGTAGCTGTAGTGAACACCGATTCGATCCTGACCCACTACACCCTCGCCGTTGAGTCGTCCGAGAAACTGCAGAGTCAGTACGAGGAGTCGATGGTCAAACTGGACAGCCGTGCAAAGGCTTTCCAGAAAGAGTACGAGACCTTCCAGCAGGATGTGATCAATTTCCAGAAGAAAGTGGAGGCAGGTGCATTCCTGAGCCGTGAGCGCGCAGAGAGCGAGCAGAGCCGTCTGCAGAACAAAGAGCAGCAACTGATGGCGAAACAGCAGGATTTGGAGAACCTGCGTCAGCAGCTCAGCGCTGATTTCATGAACCAGCAGGCAGCACTGACCCAGCAGCTCCAGGACTCCGTACAGGCTTATCTGCGTGTGCTGAATGCCGACGGATACTACCATCTGATTCTGAACGACGCCGTGCTGATGAACAAAGTAGCCGGTTATGACATTACTGACGAGGTGATCGAGGGTCTGAACAAGAGGTATAAATAACCCCACCTAACCTCCCCCCCCCATGGGGAGGAAAAAGGAAATGAGGAAGCCTGCGAAAATACTATCAATATTAACCGTGTTCTTAACCCTCCCCTTGTGGGGAGGGAATGGGAGGGGTTCGCAGCTCTACGCCCAGCGTATTCCCGAAGCGATTGAATATACGGAGATCTATGATTTCCTGGAGGAACTGACCACCGACGGCGTGATCTCCTCCAATGCGGCTATCAAGCCTTACACCCGCGATGCGATAGGACGGATGTTAGCCGAGGCGCAACGCAAGGACTCGCTGCTGAACAAACGGCAGAAGGACGACCTGCAGTTCTATATGCAGGACTACGCGTTGGAGCTCGACACCCTGCCTACCTATTATTCGTACGGGCACAGGCATGTGACCCAGTGGATCACGGGTGTCTCCAATCTCTCGCTGGCTGACCCGAGTCTGCATATACTGACGAAGGACAAGATATTCAAGATGCGCGTGCGTCCGATCCTCGGCATGGACCTGAGTTACAACAGACACGGCCTGCTGATGCACCGGTGGTACGGCGCAGAGATACAGATGGACATTGCTCACCACCTCTCTATCTGGGGCTCGATCCGCGACAACAGCTGGAGCGGGCAGGGTATAGAAGGCTCGAGAGTGACGAAGCCGCAGTATCTCAATAATATCCCCGGCGTGCAGTACAAAGAGGCGAACTACGGCGGTGATTTCTCGGACTCCCGCGGAGGTCTATCGCTGTATATGTGGTGGGGCTCGATCGGTGTACAGCGCGAGCGCATCCAATGGGGCGACGCCCAGCATGCGTCGAATATCCTCTCCGCCCATAACCCGGCAGTGCCGATGGTGACGCTCCAACTGACACCGTGCAAATGGTTCCAGTTCGATTATTTCCATGCGTGGCTGCCGAGTAACGTGATCGACTCCAGTTACTACTACGCGGAGCGGTACAAAGAGGGTGAGACCAAACTGAACTACCGACCGGCGAACAAGTTCATGGCGGCGAACATGTTCACCTTCATGCCTATCAAGTACATCCAGTTCTCGTTCGGTAACTCCATTGTTTATGCCGAGCGTAACGTACAGGCGGCGTACTTCATTCCGATTGCGTTCTTCAAGTCGCTGGACCACCTGCTGACCAAGGGTGTGAACTCCGAGAACCAGAACTCGCAGGTCTTTGCGACGATCACCGTCCGCCCGACGGATCACCTGCGGCTATACGGTTCGTTCTTCCTCGATGAGTTCAAGTTCGCCCGGCTCAAACCCTCCAACCCCGAGCATAACCCTGTGTCATACCTCGTGGGCTTCAACTGGAGCGGCTGGCCGGTGAAGGGCTTGGCGCTGCGGGGCGAGTTTATGCGGAGCTACATAGCCTGCTACACCCATTCAATCAAAGTGCTCGATTATACCTCCAATAGTTATAACATGGGCCATTACATGGGCGATAACTCGCAGTCGATCTTTGTGCAGTTGAGTTACCGCCCGACGCGTAGCCTGCGCCTGACGCTCGATTATACCCGGGACACCAAGTACCGCGCGTATGATTATGTGCGGGCATACATAGCCGGGCAGCGGAACACCACGACTCCTATCATCGCCCAGAAACCGTTCTCGGAGAAAATCTGGCGGAACGACGTCGTCTCTTTCCGCGCGGTGTACGAGGTCTTTAACAACTGCTACGCGCATGTGGATGTACAGTGGAATAACGCGCGGGCGTTTGTGCCCACCTCGGAGCGGATCTTAGGTGAAGACAGAGGGTGGAACGCCGACGGCACTTCGCAGGAGCTGAGCGGAGACGCCCTCCGGGACTATTACCTCAATAAATATACGCCGACCTATCTGCAGGGGGCGAATTTCACGTTCACCTGCGGACTGAGTTTCGGCTTTTAGACGTCATAACGATATAACGATATAACGATATAACGAAAAATCTATCATATGAAAAAAGAAATCCAATTCTCCCTTGTTTATCGCGACATGTGGCAGAGTAGCGGTAAGTATGTGCCGCGTAAAGACCAGTTGGCAAAGATTGCACCGGTGATCATCGACATGGGCTGTTTTGATCGAGTGGAGACGAACGGCGGTGCTTCGGAGCAGGTGAACCTCCTTTATGGAGAGAACCCCAATCAGGCTGTTCGTACGTTCTGCAAGCCGTTCAACGAGGCGGGTATCAAGACCCATATGCTCGACCGCGGCCTCAACGCCCTGCGTATGAACCCCGTGCCGGCGGATGTGCGTCAGTTGATGTACAAAGTGAAGCACGCACAGGGCACCGACATCACCCGTATCTTCTGCGGTCTGAATGACCCGCGTAATATCATTCCGTCCATCAAATGGGCGAAAGCAGCCGGCATGACCGCCCAGGCTACGATGTGTATCACCTATTCGAAGGTCCACACCGCCGAGTATTATATCAACCTCGCGGAGCAACTTATCGAGGGTGGCGCGCAGGAGATCTGTCTCAAAGACATGGCGGGTATCGGCCGTCCGGCTATGCTGGGTACCATCGTGGCTGCGATCAAGGAGAAACACCCCCACATCATCATTCAGTACCACGGCCACACCGGCCCGGGTTTCTCGGTAGCCTCGATGCTCGAGGTAGCCAAAGCCGGCGGCGATGTGCTGGACGTAGCGATGGAGCCGCTCTCTTGGGGTAAGGTGCACCCGGACGTGATCACCATTCAGGCGATGCTCAAAGACGCAGGTTTCCTCGTCAAGGATATTAACATGAAGGCGTACATGGAGGCACGCTCTCTCACGCAGTCCTTCATCGATGATTTCTTAGGTTACTGGATTGACCCGAAGAATGCGCTGATGACTTCGCTGTTAGTGGGATGCGGTCTGCCGGGCGGAATGATGGGAAGCCTCATGGCGGACCTCAAAGGCATGCACGCCGCCATCAACGCCAACCTCAAGAAGAAAGGCGAGAAAGAGCTCTCCGAGGACGAACTGCTCGTTCAGCTCTTCGACGAAGTGCAACGTATCTGGCCGATGCTTGGTACGCCGTGTCTCGTCACGCCGTTCAGCCAGTACGTCAAGAATGCTGCCCTCATGAACCTCTTCAGCCGCTCCATGGGCGAGAAAGACTTCACCCGCATGGATCCCGCTATGTGGGGCATGATACTCGGTAAGTCCGGTAAACTGCCGGGCGAGTTGGCGCCGGAGATCATCGAACTTGCCAAAGAGAAAGGCTATGAGTTCTATACCGACGATCCGCAGAAACTCTACCCGGATGTGCTCCCGCAGTATATCAAGGAGATGAAAGACCTCGGTTGGGACCGCGGACAGGACGACGAGGAACTGTTCGAGTTCGCCATGCACGACAAGCAGTACCGCGAGTACAAATCCGGTATTGCCAAAGAGCAGTTCAACAAGGACCTCGCCGAGCGTATGCAGAAAGCCGGCAAGGAAGTGCCGGAGGAACTGCGGAAGTACCTGGCTAAGGGACAAAGCGACCAAGTACCAAGTACCAATGCCGCCGATGAGATGGCAGCAGTCGCCATGGCGCTCCACCTCGCGCAAGGCAAGCAGCATAAGGAAGGCATCATCGAACTGCCGTATATCCATCCTACCGCATGGAACAATAAGTACTACACATTGAAATAAACCATCTAAAATACAAATTGTATGAAGAAGTACAACTTTAATGCAGGTCCGTCAATCCTGCCGCAAGAAGTAATCAAGCAAACCGCAGAAGCCGTAATCGACTTCCAGGGCGAAGGTCTTTCTGTACTGGAGATCTCTCACCGCGCAAAGTATTTCCAACCCGTTATGGATGAGGCTGAGGCGCTCTTCAAGGAGCTGCTCAACATCCCCGAGGGCTACCGCGTGCTCTTCCTCGGTGGCGGTGCCAGCCTGCAGTTCTGCATGGTGCCGTTCAATATGCTGGAGAAGAAAGCGGCGTACCTCAACACCGGCGTGTGGTCCAAGAAAGCACTCAAAGAGGCGAAAGGCTTCGGCGAGGCGGTAGAGGTGGCGGCTTCCACAGACTCCATCCCGACCGATTACGAGATCCCGCAGGACGCCGATTATTTCCATATCACGACCAACAATACCATCTTCGGTACCGAGATCAGCGATGAGAAGCTGGCTCAGATCTACGCGAAAAAAGGCAATGTGCCTTTGGTAGCCGATATGAGTTCGGATATCCTGAGCCGCCCGATTGATGTCAGTCAGTATGATATCATCTACGGCGGTGCGCAGAAGAACCTCGCGCCTGCAGGTGTGACCTTTGTTATTGTCAAGGAGTCTGCACTGGGTAAGGTAAGCCGTTATATCCCGACGATGCTGGACTACAGAACGCATATCGAAGGCGGTTCGATGTTCAACACGCCTCCTGTACTGCCGGTTTATACGGCGCTGCTGACGCTCCGCTGGCTCAAGGCACATGGCGGTGTACAGTGGATCGAGGCGCGCAACAAAGCCAAAGCCGACCTGCTCTACAAATGTCTCGATGAGTCCAAACTCTTCATGCCGACAATCTCCAAGAAAGAGGACCGCAGCCGCATGAACATCTGCTTCGTCTTCAAGCCGGGTTACGAGGAGCTGCAGGACGATTTCTTCAAGTTCGCTACCGCCAAAGGTATGGTGGGCATCAAGGGTCACCGTCTGGTAGGAGGTTTCCGTGCTTCCTGCTATAACGCGATGGACCTCGAGGGCGTTCAGGCACTCGTCGATTGCATCAAAGAATACGAAAAATTACATTAATCGAAATACCGTTATATCGATATATCGAAAAATCGAAGAATTATGAAAGTATTAGTAGCAACAGAGAAACCCTTTGCGAAAGTGGCCGTGGACGGCATCCGCGAAGTGGTAGAGGGCGCAGGATACGAACTCGCGCTCCTGGAGAAATATACGGACAAACAGCAGCTCTTGGACGCAGTGGCTGACGCCGATGCACTCATCATCCGTTCGGATGTGGTGGATCAGGCTGTGCTGGACGCAGCCAAACAGCTGAAGATCGTAGTACGCGCCGGTGCCGGTTATGACAACATCGATCTGGAGGCCGCAACTGCCCATAAGGTCGTAGCGATGAACACCCCGGGCCAGAACAGCAACGCTGTGGCGGAGCTCGCGCTCGGACTCATGGTCTATGCTGTACGTAACTTCTATAACGGTACGTCCGGTACCGAACTCAAGGGTAAGAAACTCGGTATTCACGCCTTCGGAAACGTGGGCCGTAACGTAGCGCGTATCGCGCAAGGCTTCGGCATGGAGGTCTATGCCTACGATGCGTACTGCCCTGATGAGGCGATGACTGCCGCGAACGTGAAACCCGTTCATAGTGCCGAGGAACTGTATAAGACCTGCGACATCGTTTCCCTCCATATCCCCGCTACGCCGGAGACCAAGGGCTCGATCAACCACGATCTGGTGAACCTCATGCCGAAGGGTGCTATCCTTGTCAACACCGCCCGCAAGGAGGTGATCGACGAGGACGGACTCATCGCCCTCATGCAGGAGCGCGCCGACCTCAAGTACATGACGGATATCATGCCGGTGGCGGACGCTAAGTTCCGCACACTCTTCGAGGGACGCTATTTCGCTACGCCTAAGAAAATGGGTGCGCAGACCGCTGAGGCGAACATCAACGCCGGAATTGCGGCTGCCAAGCAGATCGTCGATTTCATCGAGAACGGCAACACCCGCTTCCAAGTCAATAAATAAATCCTCATGACGACATGACGTCATATGACATGACGAAGAAAACATTACTTATATTATCGACCTTCCTCACCCTCCCTTTTTTGGGGGGTGGGGTAGGTTTGCTTCACGCCTCGCCCATAGAATGTGTCGGAACGGCTACTATGGAGATCGAGGGTTCCGACACGCTGTTTATTTTTAAGGACGAGATACATCTGCGCTCTACGGTTGGTCCGATCGATTGGTACAACGCCGACGGTTCTGTCTATGCCACCGGCATGAATGAGATATTCCCGGATGAGGGGTGTTACCGCGCAACCGGTGCTACTTTCTGCGTGCAGCAATACAAGGGGCTCTACGATCTGGATTTCTCGATTGAACCTACTTGTGAGAACACCATCCTGCATGTCCGCGGGCTGGACTCGCGTGCGCGTACGTGTACCTTATTTTATAACGCGCTCGCGTGGAACACCGAGGAATGGGTGGACTCCGCGGCCACCATGGAGACGGAGCTCACACCGACCATCGTCCTGCCGCCGCTCCATGGCGCTACGTCCATCAAACTATGCTACGATCCCGAGATACGCGATGAGTTGGGACTGGACTCCGCCTGTGTGGAGCAGTTCCTGGAGGAGAACTATGTGCAGGCGGTGAAGATGGAACTCACCTCGCTCGCTACTGCGCGTGGCACGGAGGGCGAGAAATCGAACGAGCGTAACCGGCCTACTTCACAGACCCTCATCGCTTCGTCCGACTACAGCGGACCGCTGGAGGTCGCTTTCTACTCGAACCCCACGCCCGGCGCCAAGTACTACCGCTGGAACATCTATAAATCGACGGAGCGCATAGTTACCCGCACGGATAAGGATATACGTTATACCTTCTCGGAGCCCGGTTCGTACCGCGTGGTATGCGCCGTTAATAACGACTACTGCTCTACCGACTCGGCGGAGATGACGGTCGCTATCTCCGAGTCCTATCTGGCGGTGCCGAATGTATTCACGCCGAACGGAGACGGTAAGAATGACGAGTTCCGCGTGGCGTATCGCTCTATTCGCGAGTTCCATTGCTGGATATACAACCGCTGGGGAAAGTTGGTTTATGAGTGGACAGACCCCGCCAGAGGGTGGGATGGCATGATTGGTAACCGTCCGGCTGCCGAAGGTGCGTATTTCTATGTCATCCGCGCGCTCGGTACCGATGCCGCCAAGAACGCACGCTTCACCACCAAGGCCTCGTATAACCGCAAGAAACTCAATGCCGATGCCGCTGTCACAGGCGTCTATCAGCTCTCCGGAGACATCAATTTAATTAGAGGAAAATAACAATGAGAAAATTTCTAACTATGGCTTTAGCCGCAACCGTTATGGCAGCCACCGCTGCTACCAACCCGTTCTTTGACTACAAGAACTGGAAAACCCCGCACGGCACTTATCCCTTCAACGAGATCCATGCCGAGCATTACATGCCTGCTTTCGAGGAGGCTTTCAAACAAGGTTTGCAAGACATCGATAACATCGTCAATAACCCTGAGGCGCCTACTTTTGCGAACACCATCGAGGCGTACGAGCGTTCCGGCGAGATGTTAAATATCGTAGCCGGCTGTTTCTTTAACCTCACTTCCGCGGAGACCAACGACACCCTCCAGCAGATTGAGATGGAGCTCTCTCCGAAGCTCTCGGAGTACTCCTCTACCATCCGTCTGAACGAGGGGCTCTTCCAGCGTATCAAGGCGGTCTATGACCAGCGCGGCAAACTCAAACTCAGCAAAGCCCAGTACAAACTGCTGGAGGATATTTACGAGTCTTTTGCCAACAACGGCGCTAACCTCTCGCCCGAGGACAAACAGACTTATCGTGAGCTCTCCGCCAAACTGTCCAAACTGACGCTCCAGTACGGTCAGAACGTGCTCAAGGCTACCAACGCCTGGACCATGCTCATCACCGATGAGGCGCTTCTCGCCGGACTCAATGACGACACCAAAGCTATGCTTCGCGCCAATGCCGAGAAGAAAGGTCTGGACGGCTGGCTCCTCAACCTCAAACCGACTACCACCATTCCGGTCATGCAGGATCTCGACAACCGCGACATCCGCCGCGAGCTCTATATGGCGAACGCCGGTAAGTGCGTAGGCGGGGAGTTTGACAACACCGCCCTCATCGTCGAGATCGTCAACACCCGTCTGGCGCTCGCGAACCTCTTCGGCAAGAAGACTTACGCCGAGAAATCGCTCTATAAGACCATGGCGGAGACGCCCGAGACCGTCTATTCGCTGCTCGACCAACTCCGCGATGCCTATATGCCGGCAGCGCGCGAGGAAGTGAAGGAACTGGAGGACTATGCCCATGCGCACGGGCTCTATGCAGCGCATGTACAGCCGTGGGACTGGAGCTATTACTCCAAGAAACTCAAACAGGAGAAATATGCCATCTCGGATGATGACCTCCGCCCGTATTTCGAACTGGAGAACGTCAAGAAAGGTGTCTTCGGACTCGCCGAGCGTCTCTATGGCCTCAAGTTCAAGGAGAACAAGAAGATCCAGGTCTATAACCCCGAGGTGACGGCCTACGAGGTATTTGACGAGAAAGGCAAGTTCCTCGCCGTATATTACGCCGATTTCCATCCGCGGGATGGCAAGCGTGGCGGTGCGTGGATGAATGATTTCCAGCCGCAGTACATGCTTGGCAAGAAGGACCACCGTCCGCATATCGTGAACGTCATGAATTTTACTCGCCCCACCGCAGATAAGCCGGCGCTCTTCACCTACGATGAGGTACGCACGTTCCTCCATGAGTTCGGTCATGGTTTGCACGGTATGCTCACCCGCTGCCAATATGCAGCGCAGAGTGGTACCAACGTGCCGCGCGACTTCGTGGAGCTGCCTTCCCAGTTCAACGAGAACTTCATCGACGAGAAAGAGTTCCTCGATACTTTCGCCAAACATTATAAGACAGGCGAGGCGCTGCCGCAGGAGCTGCTCGACAAGATGCACGCTTCCCAGACATACCACGCAGCTTATGCTTGTGTTCGTCAGCTCAGCTTCGGCTACCTCGACATGGCTTGGCACACGCTGGACAAACCCTTCGAGGTCAACGAGACCATCGGTACTGTTGAGTCCGTCTGCCGTTTCAGCGACGAGGCGATGGAGCAAGTCCAGGTGCTGCCTACCGTTCCGGGAACCCAGATGGCTACTGCCTTCACCCATATCTTCTCGGGTGGCTACGCTGCCGGCTATTACAGCTATAAGTGGTCCGAGCTCCTCGATGCAGACGCTTTCTCTGTCTTCAAAGAGGCACAGAAGAAAAACGGCTCTATCTTCGATAAGAAAGCAGCCAAACGCTTCCGCGAGAACATCCTCGAGAAGGGTGGTACCGAAAAAGCCATGGACCTCTACAAACGCTTCCGTGGTGGCGAACCGACTATCAACGCCCTCCTCGAGCGCGATGGCATCAAAGCCGTAGAGATCAAGTAACGGTCCTATTCCGTTTTTCCGTCCGGTATTCTATCCGGCACTCTATAAAGAAGACTCCCGCCACTCAATTGAGTAGGCGGGAGTTATAATGAGTTGCCTTTTAAAAAGCGAAAACAGCCGTCATCGCGACGTCTGTTTTTCTAAGGTATTAGTCTGTTTATTTAAGGTACAAAAAAGATTGGTCTTGTTCGTTGGATTTGGTCTCTTTTTCAAATCCGATGCAAAGGTACTGCTTTTTTCTGATATAGCAAAATTTTTTTATATGTTTTGCAACATATTTTGTAAAATGTACTTTGCAAAATGGCTATTTTCGTTCCAATTCGATCACTTCTAAGTCATCAATCTTGCTCCCGTTGATGGTAAACCGCAGCAGGGTCTGACATGGCTGCCAGCCCTGTTTACCGGCTGCGCCTGGGTTCATCGTCAGGAACTTATACGTGCTGTCATACTGGATCTTGAGAATATGGCTGTGTCCGCAGACAAACAGATCAATTACGTCATTCGTCATTGGCAATTCGTCATTCGTCATTCGCAATTTCGCTTCAAGGCTTTTGCGGAACCAGGGAATGAGCCACGGGTTGTATTTCCCCGGATAACCGCCTATATGGGTCATCAGTACATTCACATCCTCTACCTTGAACCGGTAGAACTCGCTCAGCGAGTACCGCACATCGCCGCTGTCCATGTTGCCATACACCGCCCTCGTGGGCTTGAACTCCCGCAGCTTGCGCAGTACCTCGTCGCTGCCGATGTCTCCGGCATGCCAGATCTCATCCACATCCTTGAAATGCTCAAAGATGCGTTTGTCCAACAGCCCGTGGGTATCGCTCAATACGCCTATTCGTGTCATTTGCGGGTCAGTTTATCGATGGTGAATATGGCGCCGATGATAGCAATCACGGCTATCGTGGCGAAGAAACATACATCCCTCAGATCCAGTACACCGCGCGAGAGGGCGGAGTAGTGGTCCTGCAGGATCGTCCAGTAGAGTACGAAGCAACTCAGCGCCCCGCATATGAAGCAAACGATCTGGCTCTTGCTCACCGTTGCGCACAGCAGCCCCACTGCCATGAACGTACCGCTCAGCAGGATTAGGCCGATGAACGAACCTAAAAAAGCACCGCTGTCCAGATTACCCATCGGTTCCGCCATGTACGCCACTACGAAATAATGCACGAAACACGGCAGCAGACCGATCAGCACCAGCGTCCATGCCGCCAGATACTTGGATACCATGATCTTGGTCAGCGAGACGGGCTTCGTCCTGATCAGGTCCCAGATCCCGCTCTGCCGCTCTTCCGACAGCAACCGCATCGTCAGTGCCGGACACAGCAGCATGAACAGCCAAGGACTCAACTGAAACAATCCATCGACTTGGGCATACCCCGAGTCAATGATATTCCACTGACCCGGGATCACCCATAGGAAGAGACTGATCGCCAGTTGGTACAACCCGATCACGATATACGCAATCGGCGTTGAGAAATAATATCGAAGTTCCTTACGGTACATGGTTGTTTAATTAGTAATTCGTAATTAGTAAAGCACCTAATCGTGCTTTACAGGCGTCTTCGGGAAGATAATCCAGAACGCGATAGCGACTACCAACGCGTACGCTGCGAACGTGTACCACGACATCTTCCAGCCGTCCCATACCTGCGCAAACTCAGCCGCCTGACCAAGCGCATAGACATTCTTATTTACAATCGCTTGCGCACCTAACGTACCGATAGTAGCACCTACGCCGTTGGTCATCACCATGAACAGACCCTGGGCACTCGACCGCATCGACGGGTCCGTCTCCTGATCTACATACAGCGCACCGGAGATATTGAAGAAATCGAATGCAAAACCGTACACCACGCAGCTCAGTACGAACAGCAGCACACCCGGCATGGCAGGATTACCGGCGCCGAAGAGCGCGAAACGCAGTACCCACGCAAACATGGCCATCAGCATCACGTTCTTGATACCGAACCGTTTCAGGAAGAACGGAATCAGCAATATACATACCGCCTCGCAGATCTGGCTGATCGACACCAGCATCGTGCTGTGCTGTACCGCGAACGTATCTATAAACTCCGGCGCAGCGGCGAAACTGCCGAGGAACGGAGTGGCAAAACCGTTGGTGATCTGCAGACTCACGCCCAGGAACATACAGAAGATGAAAAACAGCGCCATCTTCTTCTGTTTGAACAGCGCAAACGCCTTCAGTCCTAATGCTTCTACCAGATCCACTTTCCCTTCCGCCTTCTTGATCTCGCAGTTCGGCAGCGTCAGCGAATAAGCCGCTAACAGCAGACTCAGACCGCCGCTGACTACGAACTGATGCGCCGTAGCCTGGTAACCCATCAGATCGACGCACCACTCCATGGCGATGAAACCGACCGTACCGAACACACGGATCGGCGGGAAATCTTTCACTGTATCCATACCGGCTTTCACCAGCGCGTTGAACGCTACCGAGTTAGTCAGCGCGATCGTCGGCATGAAGAACGCTACCGATAGCGCATAGAGCGTGAACAGCGGACCGAACTGCACGGCATCGCCCGCGCTCAGACCATAGACACCCGCTGCGCCCATGAACAGACCTGCTAACAAATGGCACAGACTCAGACATTTCTGCGCAGGAATCCATCTATCTGCTACGATACCCATCAGCGCGGGCATGAAGATTGACACGATACCCTGAATAGAGTAGAAAATACCGATGTGCGTACCCATGCCGTGCTCGGCCAGGTAACGACCCATACAGATTAGATACGCGCCCCATACGGCGAACTCCAGGAAGTTCATCACGATGAGCCGGATTTGTAAAGATTTGTTTTTCATAAATATCAAATATTAAATGTCAAATATCAAATTTAAAACTCACTCGTAAAGTGGAATTTAATGTGCTTGTAATCCTGCTGCGCCATGTTCAGCACATACGCGCTGTCCGCCATGAACACATCGCGGCCCTCTTTGTCCGTCGCCATGTACTGCGCCTTGCGTTTCTTGAACATCTCCAGCTCCGCATCATCCTCGCTCTCAATCCAGCACGCTTTGTACATCTGCAGCGGTTGCCACCGGCACTTAGCCTGGTACTCATGCTCCAGCCGGTATTGGATCACCTCGAACTGCAGCTGACCTACCGTACCGATGATCTTCCGGCCGTTCAGCTGGCTCACGAAGAGTTGCGCCACACCTTCGTCCATTAGTTGGTTGATACCTTTCTCCAGCTGTTTCTGCTTCATCGGGTCGGCGTTGTCAATATACTTGAACATCTCCGGCGAGAATGACGGCAGTCCCTTGAAATGCAGTTTCTCTCCGGCGGTAAGCGTGTCGCCGATCTTGAAGTTACCCGTATCCGGCAGACCCACTATATCGCCTGCGAAAGCCTCATCGACCGTCTCTTTCTTCTGTGCCATGAAGCATGTCGGCGCAGCGAAACGCATCTGCTGGTCCTTGCGCACGTGATAATAATAGGTGTTCCTCAGGAACTTACCGCTGCAGATCTTGAAGAACGCGATACAACTCCTGTGGTTCGGGTCCATGTTCGCGTGGATCTTGAAGCAGAACGCCGTGAACTTGTCCTCCATCGGCTCTACCGTCCGCTCTTCTGCCGTCACGGGCCGCGGACTCGGGGCGTTCTTCACGAAGAAATTCAGCAGCTCCTGTACACCGATAGTCTTGTACGCCGAGCCGAAGAACACCGGCGCTAACTCGCCTCTCAGGTACGCCTCTTTGTCGAACTCCGGATATACGCCGTCCACCATCTCTAAGTCCTCGGCGAGTTTGCCACTCACCTCTTTTGGGCGGTTGTCCAGCGCAAAGACCGACTCGAATTTCAGTCCCTGACCGTTCGCCCAAGTCACCGGCGTCACTTTGATTTGCAGCTCTTTCTCCACCTCGTCCATCAGGTCGAACGGATCCTTTCCCTCGCGGTCCATCTTGTTCATGAACACCATCACCGGGGTCTTACGCATCCGACAGACTTCCATCAGCCGCCTTGTCTGCGTCTCTACACCCTTTGCGCTGTCGATCACCACAATAGCACTATCGACAGCCGTCAGCGTGCGGAACGTATCTTCCGCGAAATCCTGGTGGCCCGGGGTGTCAAGGATGTTGATATGGTACCCATCGTAGTCAAAACCCATCACGGAGGTAGCCACAGAGATACCTCTCTGTTTCTCTATCTCCATCCAGTCCGAGGTAGCCGTCTTGCGGATCTTATTGCTCTTCACCGCACCCGCCACATGGATAGCACCGCCGTACAGCAGCAGTTTCTCGGTCAGCGTCGTCTTACCTGCATCAGGGTGGGAGATGATGGCGAACGTCCTTCTTCTCAGTATCTCGTTTTGATCAGCGGAGGGTAGCATGGAATTTCTCTTCAAATGTGGCCTTCAGCCGGTTCATTACGTTCTCTATCTGCGTGTCTTTGAGTGTGTTATCCGCGTCCTGCAGAATGAACGACAGCGCATAACTCTTCTTGCCTGCCTCCAGGTTCTTGCCTTCATAGACATCGAACAGGAACACGTTCTTCAGCAGCTTCTTCTCCGTCGCAAACGCTGCACGGGCGAGGTCTGCAAACTCGATGTTCTTATCTACGAGCAGCGCGAAGTCTCTCTTCACCTCCGGATATTTCGGCAGGTCGTTGATAACTGCCTTGTACTGTTTGTTCTGCTTAACCAGTGCCTGCCAATCTAAATCGGCGTAATAGACCTCCTGGTTAATGTCGAACGCCTTCAACTGCTTGCGGCTCACGATACCGATATATCCTAATGCCTTGCCGTTAGCGGCTTTCAGCACCAGACCGTCGGAGAACAGCTCGTTCTCTAACCGCTCTACCGTCACTTTGCTCACATCGACACCCATACGCACAAGGATATTGTTCACATACGCATGGAGTTGATAGAAACTGGTCTTCTCCTCCTTGCGTACCCAACTCTGCGCGGTTTTGTTACCCGTCAGCCAGATACCCAAATGTGCTTCTTCAGAGTATGCTTTCAATGGGTCGTTTTGAATTAATTTGTCATTCGTCATTCGTAATTTCCCATTGTAATGATATGCGTTGCCGAACTCATAGAACTTCAGATCGCTGTTCTTCCTGTTCGCATTACGTGCGATGGACTCCAGTCCGCCGAACAGCAGTGTCTGTCTCATCACGCCCAGGTCCTGACTCAGCGGGTTCATGATCTTCACGCACTCGCTCAGCGGCATCTGCTCCAATTTCTCGTAGTACGCAACGCGCGTCAGCGAGTTGTTCAGTATCTCGTTGAATCCCTGTGCCGTCAGTTGCTCGGATATCTTTCGGCGCAGCAGCTCCGGGTTGGGTTTCACGCTGTACGACAGACTCGTGTTCAGTTTCTCCGGGAACTCCACATTGTCATACCCGTAGATACGCAGAATATCTTCCACTACGTCGCACTCGCGCTGTACATCTACCCGGTACCGCGGCACGCGCAACTTCCAGCAGTCGCCAAGCTTCTCTACTATTTCAATCTCCAGAGCCTTGAGAATCGTCTCGATCGTCTCCTCGCCGATAGCCTTACCGATCAGGCTGTTCACTCTCTGAATATCGATCGTCACCTCCCACGGCGCAAAAGGTTCCTTTGTACTTTGTACATTGTCCCTTTGTACATTTGCAATGGTGTCGGTGACATCCATTGCAATAGTGCCTCCTGCTACTTCCTGGATCAGCAGCGCCGCGCGTTGGAGCACGTACATTGTGTTGTTAGGATCGCATCCGCGCTCGTAGCGGAACGAAGCATCCGTCTGCAGCTGGTGTCTGCGGCTGGTCTTGCGGATCGTCACGGGATCGAAATAAGCGCTCTCCAGGAACACGTTCTTCGTTCCTTCCGTCACGCCGCTCTCCAGACCTCCGAACACACCGGCAATACACATCGCCTCCTCTTGGTTGGCGATCATCAAGTCGCGGGCATCCATCTCGCGCTCAACGCCATCGAGGGTTACGAATTTCTCGCCCTGCTTGGCATAACGCACGTGGATCTCATTGCCTTTGATCTTGTCGGCGTCAAACGCATGCAGTGCCTGACCGCACTCGTGCAGCACGAAGTTCGTTACGTCCACGATGTTATTGATTGGCCTGAGACCGATAGCTAGCAGACTGTTCTTCAGCCATTCCGGACTCTCCTTGACCTCCACGCTCTTGATGCTCACGCCCGTGTATCGCGGACAAGCCTCCGGCGCTTCCACTACCACCTTGATCGGCAACTCCTCGCTCTCTACCTTGAACGCTTCTACAGAAGGCTTATGTAATTCGTAATTCGTAATTCGTAATTCTGCACTATGTGCAGCATAGTACGCATACAGATCCCTCGCTACGCCGTAGTGGCTCGCAGCGTCCGAACGGTTCGGGGTTATATCTACCTCGATGATCGTGTCGTTCTCTACGTGGTAGTACTCGGCTGCCGTCATACCCACCGGAGTATCTGCCGGCAGCACGATGATTCCCGCATGGTCGGTTCCCACGCCTATCTCGTCCTCTGCACACAGCATACCGTACGAGTCTTCTCCGCGCAGCTTGCCTTTCTTGATCGTGAACGACTCCTCGCCGTCATAAAGCACCGTACCGATGGTGGCTACGATCACTTTCTGTCCGGCGGCTACGTTAGGCGCACCGCACACTACTTGTAGAATGTGCCGTCCCTGTTCGTCGATGGTGGCACCTTGTGCATCTACCTCACCTACGTTGACGGTGGTGATGTGCATATGATCGGAATTGGGGTGGGGCACACAGCTCATCACTTCGCCTACTACCAACCCTTTCAAACCACCGCGGATGGTCTCTCTTTCCTCTACTGTTCCTACCTCCAGACCAATGGAGGTCAGGATCTTCGCTACCGTCTCTGCATCATCCTGCAGGTTGATGTAGCGCTTCAACCACTTGTAAGAAATATTCATTTTCTATCTATGTATTTATATATTTTCTTTAACCTTTCACCTTTCACCTCTCACCTCTAACCTTTCGCCTTTAACCTTTCACCTTTAACCTTTAACCTTTCACCTCTAACCTTTCGCCTTTAGCCTTTAACCTTTCCACCTGTCCAGCGACCGGTACGAGATCGCTTCCATCAGGTGCTTCTTCTCGATTGCCTCTTTGCCTTCCAGGTCTGCAATCGTCCTCGCCACCTTCAGTATCCGGTCATACGCTCTTGCCGAGAGTCCTAACTTACCCATCATCATCTCCAGCATCTTGTCGCTCTCTGCGTCTATCACGCAATACTCCCGTACCATCTTGGCGCTCATCATCGCGTTGCAATGTACGATCTTACTGTCCTTGAACCGCTCGTTCTGTCTTGCCCTTGCGCGCAGCACACGCTCACGGATAGCCGCCGAACTCTCGCCCGGCTGGGTGTCTCGCAGCTGCTCGTACGGCACGGCCTCTATCTCGCATTGGATATCTATTCGGTCTAACAGCGGACCGCTGATCTTGCCTAAATACCGGTGTATCTGCGCCGGAGTGCACGTGCACGGATGCGCCGGGTTGTTCTCTCCGTAGTGACCACAGGGACAGGGGTTCATGGCGGCTACTAACATGAACGACGCCGGATAATCGACCGTCTCTTTGGTGCGGGCTACCGTGATATGCCGATCCTCTAACGGTTGCCGCATCACCTCTAATGCCGACCTCTTGTATTCCGGCAGCTCGTCTAAAAACAGCACCCCGTTATGCGCCAGACTGATCTCGCCCGGATGCGGGTTCTGTCCTCCGCCTACCAACGCTACGTCGGTGATCGTGTGGTGCGGAGCCCGGAACGGCCGTTCAACGATCAGACCGCTGCCTCCGGCACCTCTCTTCTTGTTCGTCAGTCCGGCGATGGAGTGTATCTTCGTCGTCTCCAACGCCTCTTCAAGCGTCAGCGGAGGCAGTATGCCGGGTATCCTTTTGGCGATCATGCTCTTACCGGCACCTGGAGGACCCACCATGATCATGTTATGTCCGCCTGCGGCAGCTATCTCCACCGCTCTCCGCACTTTGTACTGACCCCGCACATCCGCAAAATCCAGATCCGTAGGGTAGGAGGCTTCAGCAAACAACGCCTCTGTATCTACCTTCACCGGCGCCCATGTATCCTCGGGATTCAACTCATCCTTCTTCTCGCCGTTCAGGAACCGTACTACGTCCGTCAGATCTCTCAACCCGTACACCTCTATCCCCTCTACCACAGCCGCTTCCTCGGCATTCTCTTCCGGCAGGATCAGTCCCTTGAACCCTGCCTTGCGCGCTGCCAAAGCGATAGGCAGCGCTCCGCGTATCGGTTGCAGCGAACCGTCGAGCGACAACTCACCCATGATCATGTATTTCGCTAACTCCCGAACCTTCAGTTTCTCCGCCCCGGCTAACATTCCTACCGCTAACGGCAGGTCAAACGCCGCACCTTCTTTCTTGATATCTGCCGGCGCCATGTTGATGGTGTACGACCGCCGGAGAGTCTCCAACCCGTTCACGGTTAACGCCGCAATGATACGCTCGTGCGACTCTTTCACAGCACTGTCCGGCAATCCCACTAACGTGAAATCAAACCCCGGTACCGAGTGAACCTCTATCGTCACCGGCACAGCCTCTATCCCCACCGGCGCCGCACTGTAAATCTTTACCAGCATATCTCTTTCTTATTTTAAGTGAATAGATTTGATTTTGCAATGTTTTGTATGTTTATGTACTTTTTAGTGGACAGTAGTGATGATTTATTACTTATTGATAGGTTTTCTCCCTATTATTTATCACGCCCACGCCCGCGCTTTCCGCGCACATACGCAAATTCTGTGCAAAGGTACAACAAAAATTGCACATATGCAAGAGAAAAGGCATTTTTTTTGCAAAAGTAGCGATTATTTCGTGTGTATGAGGGTACAAAGTGCCTATTGGGAGCTCGCTCACGGATAGGTACTTTGTGCCCTCATACGTAAGGACGATAGTCCGTCTTTTGCATAAAAATACCTTTTCTCTCGCATATGGGCTGCAAGATGCGACTGTACTTTCGAGGTGGGACGGCGTAGCCGTGTCGGTGCCCTCGAAGGTACAACATACTCTCCTTTTTTCGTCTATTGTACTGCCTGTGAGGCAGCCTCTCGCCTTTCGCCCCTTCGCCTCCCGCCTTTCGGCCTATCCTTCCCTTCCTTTGTCCATTGCGTCCGGATCGTATCCGGATACGGCTCTGCCGTCCTCCATGTCTATTGTCCGGCATATTATGCCGTTTTTTCTTGACCCGCCTTTCGCCTCTCGCCTTTCGCCTCTCCTTCCCTCTCTTTGTCCATTGCGTCCGGATCGTATCCGGATACGGCTCTGCCGTCCTCCATGTCTATTGTCCGGCATATTATGCCGTTTTTCTTTCGCCTCTCGCCCTTTCGCCCCTTCGCCTCTCGCCTCCCGCCTTTCGGCCTCTCATTCCCTTCCTTTGTCCATTGCGTCCGGATCGTATCCGGACACGGCTCTGCCGTCCTCCATGTCTATTGTCCGGCATGTTATGCCGTTTTTCATTCGCCTCTCGCCTTTAGCCCCTTCGCCTTTCTCCGCAAAAGCTGTATTTTTATTATTTTTTCTCTATCTCTTGCATATGTCGCAAAAAAGTTGTACCTTTGCACCGCCAAAGGTCAACTGGCCCCCGAAATGTATAACCCCTAAAACACAACCATTCATGCGGGTCGTAGTACAGCGTTGCTCCCGCGCCGAAGTGCGCATCGATAACACTCCTGTCGGTCGTATCCGCCAAGGCTTCCTGCTCTTGGTGGGTATCACCGATACGGACACCAGGGCTGATGCCGATCTCTTGGCTAAGAAAGTCGCCCAACTCCGTGTCTTTGAGGACCCGGAGGGCAAGATGAACCTCTCCCTTCGTGATATCGACGGGGCGATCCTCAGTATCTCCCAGTTCACCCTGTATGCCGATTGCCGCAAGGGCAACCGTCCCTCTTTCATCCGTGCCGCCCGTCCCGAACAGGCCTCACCTCTGTACGACTATTTCAACGACACTCTCCGTACTATGTACGGACTCCATGTCGAAACCGGCCGTTTCGGTGCCGACATGAAAGTCGATTTCATCAACGACGGCCCCGTCACCATCCTCCTCGACTCCTCCGACCTGAAATAACACTCCGTCCCCCTTTTCCCCAATCCCCTTCCGCCCTCAACGTACCGAAAAATATGTTTTGAAGTGCATTGCTTCACCCGCATTGCGAAGCGCGTTTTTGATTTATTATAATTTTCTTAATAATTAGCATCATTTTCTTAATAACCGTACATATTTGGCACGATTTTTGTCGTTTCTTCAACAAACACAATTTTTATGAAAAATGAAATTAATCGTGCCCATGTGGCTAAGAAAGACTTAAAAGGAACCAAGACCGAGCGCAACCTCATGGAGGCTTTTGCCGGTGAATCAATGGCACGTAACAAGTACACGTATTTCGCATCGAAGGCGAAGAAAGATGGTTTCGTACAGATTTCTAAGATCTTCGAAGAGACCGCAGCCAACGAGAAAGAGCATGCGGAACTCTGGTATAAATACCTCAACGGTGGCAAGATCAACGACACTGCTGCTAACTTAGCCGACGCCGCTGCCGGTGAGAATGCCGAGTGGACGGACATGTATGCCCGCATGGCGAAAGAGGCGGAGGAAGAAGGCTTTACGGAGATTGCAGCTAAGTTTGCCATGGTCGGCGCGATCGAGAAACACCACGAGGAGCGTTACCGCAAGCTGCTCAAGAACATCGAGGACAAGATTGTATCTGGCAATGCTCCAACTGCGGTCATATCGTCATCGGCAAATCCGCTCCAGAAGAGTGCCCTGTCTGCCACCACGCACAGTCCTACTTCCAGTTACTGGCAGAGAACTACTAATCCGTTAAACATTAAACATTAAACATTAAACATTATGTTATCCGCAATCATAAGCCTCATAGCGCTTCCATACGCGCCCAATGCGCTGGAACCCGTCATCAGTCAGGAAACGATTGAGTATCACTATGGTAAGCACCTGCAGACCTATGTCGATAACCTCAATAAACTCGTTGCGGGCACTGAGTTCGAGGCCATGCCATTGGAGGAGATTGTCGCCAAATCCCAAGGCGCTATCTTCAACAATGCCGGCCAGATCCTCAACCACAACCTGTACTTCACCCAGTTCAAGCCCTACGATGAGCATCATTCCATCAATCCATCATTCCATCAATTGCCTATAATTAAGGCCATCATCCGTGATTTTGGCTCTTTCGAGGCCTTCCAGGCGGAGTTCGAACAGAAAGGTACCACGCTCTTCGGTTCCGGATGGGTATGGCTTTCAGCCGACAAGGATGGCAAACTCGTCATCACGCAGGAACCGAATGCCGGCAATCCCGTTACAAAGGGCCTCAAACCCCTCCTGACGATGGATGTCTGGGAGCACGCGTATTACATTGATTATCATAACCGCCGTGCCGCCCATCTCCATCCCCTCTGGCAGATTATTGATTGGTCCGAGATCAACCGCCGTTACACGGAATAACCTGCGTTTAGAAAGTTTAATGCGACTATGTCGCGTTTACACGGAGCGCAGCTCCACTAAACTTTTTAGTCAAATATTCGAATTAAGATTAAAAATCTAATTTTTTTTCGAATATTTGGCTATTTTCTTGCATATATGGGATTTTTGTTGTAACTTTGCAGGCTGAATTATGTAATAACCCTCGCGCCTACCTATACGCGAAAAAAAAACAAGGCAACTATTCGAAATTTTCTAATAGTTCAAACCTTGAGCAATAATAATGTCATTTGCCCAATGATCTTTGACTTATTGTAACCAAAAAAGACGTAGCCCTATCCGCATGGGTTTTGACCCATCCGACCTTGAGCGTAAATGCTTCTTAATGCGATTGTGAGCGAGC
>CAJOCN010000024.1 GCA_905233255.1 Paludibacteraceae bacterium | reverse complement strand
TGAAATGCCGTATTTACGCAATGATCTGCCATATGGGCGAGCCGAAAAAGGAAAGCCGATACTGGTCAATTACCTTTATCATGAGGAGATCCGGTTAAACAACAATAAATAGCAAAAAATTGCAACTGTTGCCAAGCTAAAGGCACTTCCTTTACATTGTGCTTGCAACCCGAGTACGGATTGTGTAAGACTGCTGACTCATAACAAGCCAGCGGTTTTTCTTTTATACTTACCTACGGTCTGCCATTTTTCTTCGTCGTTTGTGCGCCCTGACCAAACAGCTGCGCCCTTCACTCTACCTGCCGGTGGCTGCAACCACCTCCAATCGCGTTCGGCGAATGGATCGCAAAATACGATACCGCTCCGCCGAGAAAGGAAGTCACAAAACAGGTGATAGATTTTGCCTCTTTTTGAACTATATATAGAGGGGCATGGATATCGAAGTGATAGTGGCTTGAGACTGGCTGATTGACGGCTACAATTCACTGGTTCACAGATTCACAGATTCACGCATCCTTGTCTGTTGGAAAAATCTCCATAATAATATAATAATATTATATATTATATATTTATTATGAGCAAAATACGAAGATACAATTTTGTGTGAATCTGTGAACCTGTGAATTTTGCTTCTGCTAAAATTCTGTGTCTTTTCCTAAAATTAGTAGACAGTTTTTTGATTATTTTCCTAAGTTAGTAGACACTCTTCCTAACTTTGTTGACACTTTTCCTAAAAAAGTTGACAATCATCCTAAATTCATTGACAGTGTCAATTGACGGCTACAATTCACGGGTTCGCTGATTCTTAATAATCATACACCTTTTAACTTCGTTTCAAGATCGTTTCAAACAGCAGACCTTATGCTGACCTTGAGCAGAGGTAATCTTAATAATCGGATATTCGTTTTTTTTGTCTTAAAAAAAAGTGTACAGCACTTGCCTCCGACTTTACTCCGAGATTACCACGACTTGCCTCCGATAAGTATATTGTAAGTGGTTGAAAATACGTGATATAGCTGTTTATTGCGTTTCGGCGCAATTTTAGTGAATCTTAATAATCGGCAATAAATGTTCATTCAAAAAAGAGTTTGATTATACTATAATGATGTTTTGTGAATAAAAAATGCATAAAAAATGTATTTTCTGTACGCAAAATACCGATTTCTCTTGCGGGATTCAAAAAAAAGTTGTACCTTTGCACCGTGATTTCGGAATTAGACATATTACGCCCATTGGGAAATATCCCTGTTTCTACGGATGTGCTGAAGTCCTTGCTGCGCGAGTATAGCAATCCCAATGCAAAAATAGCATTGTGGATGAGGCAAGGTTATCTGATTCCTTTAAAGCGGGGCTTATATATTGTCTCGCCACAACTGACACAAACAAAACCATGCATAGGACTTGTGGCTAATCACTTGTATTCCCCCAGTTATATTTCGCTCCAGTTCGCCTTGCGCGAATACGGACTCATCCCCGAATTTGTTCACATGGTAACCAGTGTCACCACTTGTCACGCACGCAAGTTTGAGAATGAGCTGGGACTCTTTTCGTACCATACTGTCAACCGTGCGTATTTTGCTTTAGGTATTACTGCGCGCACAGAAGAAAATCGTTCCTATTTGATTGCTACCCCTGAAAAGGCTTTGGTGGATACAATCCTTTTTACACCGCAAGTACCTGCTTCGCTCATTGGCTTGGAGCAATTCTTGGAGGAAGATCTGCGTTTTGATGTGGATGCACTTCCGCAGATGAAGATACCTCTCATGCAGGCTTGTGCAGAAATAGCCCCCAAGCGAACCATCCTACAAAATCTAATTAAACTATGCCAACGATGACCATCTTTGATGAAATGGTAGCGGCGTACAATCCGCAAAATGCCACACAAAAAACAAACGCGCAACACCAAGTGATGCAGCAGATTGTTCTTGCCGGCTTGCAAAAAGGAAGGTTCTTTGAGCATGCTGCATTCTATGGAGGTACATGTTTGCGTATTTTTTATGGGCTTCCGCGTTTCTCTGAAGACATGGATTTTACGTTAGTGGAGAAGAATCCTGCCATTCATTTGGAGAATTATTTTCAGCCCATACGCGAGGTTTTTGCGCTTACCGGCAAGGATGTCGTGATTACCAAGAAAGAGAAACTGCATTTCGGTCGGGTGGAATCGGCTTTTCTCAAAGAAGATACAGCTGCTTATGACATCGCTTTCCAAACAGAAAAAACTATCAAAGTGAAGATAGAGTTGGACACGAATCCGCCTTTGCTTTTTGACACGGAGCAAAAACTGATGATGCAACCGTACTCGACCATGATACGTTGTTTGACTTTGCCGGACTTATTTGCAGGAAAGATGCATGCTTTGGTTTTTCGTAACTGGAAGACCCGTATCAAAGGACGCGACTGGTATGATTTTGAATGGTATATACGGCATAATATTCCGCTTCACTTTGCCCATTTGCAAGAACGAATCTGGGAATTTAACGGGCAAGAAGTGACACAGGATGAGTTTATGCATTTGCTCCGTGAGCGACTTGCAAACGCTAATATCAGTCAAGTGAAAGAGGATGTGCTTCCGTTTGTCAATAATCCTTCGGAATTAGACATCTGGTCCAATGAGTATTTTGGCCTTCTGGCAGACAGATTGATTTTCAAATAAGTTTTATTGGTTGGCTGCCTATTGCGATTCTTAACAATCGTATACTTTTCAACCTTGTATCGCATAAAGAAAATTAACGAACATAGATAAAGAACTTTGAATGGTAATAGAGGAGAAATAACAATGACAATAGAACAATTTCGTAAACGAATGGCAACGGGCGAACCGATAATCGGCGGCTCGGAGTTACACATGGAGTTTCACAAGTACTCGCAGGAAGCCCTGCGTATTACCGCGGAGATAAACGGCTCGTACCATACGCCCGATGAGTTGCGCAAACTACTCTCCGAACTATGGGCGATTGACGTGCCGGAGTCGTTCGGTATGTTCCCGCCGTTCTATACCGATTGCGGCAAGAACACGCATGTCGGCGAACGGGTGTTTATCAACATGGGCTGTAAGTTCCAGGACCAAGGCGGTATCTTTATTGACGACGATGCACTCATCGGACATAACGCTACTCTCTGCACGCTCAATCATCTTCCTGACCCCTCGCAGCGTGCAGGCATGACCGCCAAACCCATACATATCGGCAAGAGAGTGTGGCTTGGCGCGAATGTGACGGTTCTGCAGGGCGTTACCATCGGCGACAACTCTATCGTGGCTGCCGGAGCCGTAGTGACCAAAAACGTGCCTGCCAACACCATTGTAGGCGGCGTACCGGCTAAGATAATCAAGACCATCGTAGAGAAAACCGATTTCTCGTTTTAATGTAAAAATTATGACCGAATACGAGAAAATGCTTCATAACCTGCCGTATGACTATACGGACAAGGAGGTGCAGGCGAATATCCTGCGGGCGTATTATGCCATGCGGGACCTCAATCAATGCGGTGCATGGGACATGGACGAACTGCACCGTTGCATCCAGGCGCTCATACCCGATGCGCACCCTTCGGTGATCATCTGTCCGCCTTTCCATTGCGACCACGGCAACCGTATCTCCATTGGCGAGGGGTCGATGGTCAATTTCAACGGCGTGTTTCTGGACGGCGGAGGTATCACTATCGGTGCCCACACGCTCATCGGGCCTAACTGCCAGTTGCTGACGCCCGACCATCCGCATGACTATCTTGAGCGCCGCCAAACGATAGAGACGGGCAAACCGATCCGTATCGGCGATGACTGCTGGCTCGGCGGCGGAGTGACCGTCTGTCCGGGCGTGACTATCGGCAACCGCGTCATCATCGGTGCCGGTTCGGTCGTGACGCACGATATTCCCGATGATGTAGTCGTCGCCGGAAACCCTGCCAAAATAATCAAAAAAAAATGAATAGCGGCACCTCCGGGCAGTACGAAATCAGTTCGTGCCCGGAAGCAATCCAAGTCCGCCATCAATAAAAATACGCCAAAAAATCGCGTGCGTGCTTGCGTATATCAAAAAAAAGTTGTAACTTTGCGGCGGAAATGAAAAAATAACCCATAAATACATTACGACCATGGTACACGTGTTATGTTCTCAACTCCACACGGAGGTATCTGATATGCCGTTCAAGGTATCAGATTCTTTTGCAGCTGACAATCAAGTAGTAGCCGTTCTCTCCGGAGGTACTGAAGCTCAGTTCGTTGAGCTGGTTCGTGCCAAACAGATTGATCTGAAAAGGCCTATTTATCTGATGGTAGGTGAGTACAGTAATTCCCTGCCGGCAGCTCTGGAGATTCTCAGTTTTATCCGTCAGCGGAAAGGGATTGCCAAGATTATGCAGCACCCCAAGGATATTATCTTTCCCGAAGTCTCTGAGACCGAATCATTGACCCGTGTGCCGCTGGAAAAAGTGCTGCACAACGAAAAAAAAATAAGGCTGGGCGTAGTGGGTAAACCCTCCGATTGGCTCATCGCCTCACAGGTCGATTACAAAGCGGTGCTGGATAAGATGAACACCGAGTTGGTGGATATACCTTTTGAAGAACTGTCGAGTCTGGGTGAGGTCGATCCGGGTATGAAGGGAGCTGAGGCTATTCATGAGCGCCTGCGTTCGATTATAGCCAAGCATAAGTTAGATGGTATTACGGTGAGGTGTTTCGACCTCTTTACAACCTGCAAGAACACCGGTTGTGTAGCTATCTCCAAACTGAACGACGAGGGTATTCCTGCCGGCTGCGAAGCAGATATACCGGTACTGCTGACGATGATGGTTTGCAAGAAACTGACGGGTGAGACAGGATGGATGGGCAGTCCGGCGCGTATACAGGCAGACGGGCAGATCCTGATGGCTAAATGTACCATCGCCCTCGGCATGACGGAGAAACACGAGTACACGACGCATTTCGAGTCGGGTATAGGTGTAGCTATCCACGGCGAGGTACCGGCGGGCGACTACACGCTGGTCAAACTGAGTAACGACATGAAGCGCCTTTTGGCGGTGAACGTGAAGGTAACGCGGTGCCAGTACGAGCAGAACCTCTGCCGTACGCAGATATGGATCCAATCGACTCCGATAGTGAGCCAATACCTGCTATCATCGCCGCTGGCTGACCACCATGTATTGATCAAGGGCCACCACGCCGCTAAATTCTGGAGACCGTAAGCGATGGAGCGTTCTACCGTGACATTTACACCCTCCCATGAGGTGCTGTATGAGCCTCAGCGGCTGCGCTTAGGCGTAGTGGGCAAACCCTCCGATTGGCTCATCGCTTCGCAGGTCGATTATAAAGATGTGCTGGAGAGGATGAACATCGAGATGGTGGATATACCCATCGAGGAGATGACCTCTCTCGGTGAGGTCGATCCGGGTATGAAGGGCGCTGAGGCGGTCTATGAGCGGCTCAAAGAGATAGTTGTTCGCGAGCGGCTTCAGGGCGTGACCCTCAGGTGCTTCGACCTGCTGAAAACCGTCAAGAACACCGGCTGTATAGCCCTCTCCAAACTGAATGACGAGGGTATTCCGGCGGCCTGCGAGGGAGATATACCCACGCTCCTGACGATGATGGTTTGCAAGAGGCTCACGGGCGAACTCTGTTTCCAGGTTAACCCCGCGCGTATACAGCCGGAAGGAGAGATGCTTTTTGCGCATTGTACCCTGCCGTTAGGTATGACCGAGAAACATGAGTACACCACGCATTTTGAGTCGGGTATTGGTGTAGCTATTCACGGTGAACTGCCAACGGGCGACTACACGCTCCTCAAACTGAGCCATGACATGCGGCGGATGATTGCGGTGGATGTAGAGCTGACCAGGTGCCAGTATGAGCAGAACCTCTGCCGCACACAAGTGTGGGTAAAGAGCACGCCGGAAGTGAGTGATTATTTCCTGACCGACCCGATCGCCAATCACCATGTGCTCATCCGCGGTCACCACGCCGGGAAATTCAGAATTAAAAATTAAAAATTACAAATTACTAATAACAAATTAAAATTATTACAACTATGGTTTCATTCAAGGAATTAGGCCTTGTAAACACCCGTGAGATGTTCGCCAAGGCAATCAAGGGAGGTTATGCTATCCCTGCGTTCAACTTCAACAACATGGAGCAGCTCCAGGCTATCATCAAAGCTGCGGCTGAGACCAAGAGCCCGGTTATTCTCCAGGTATCCAAAGGCGCTCGTAACTACGCTAACCAGACTCTGCTCCGTTACATGGCTCAGGGCGCTGTAGAGTACGCTAAGGAGCTCGGTTGGGAGCACCCGCAGATCTGTCTGCACCTCGACCACGGTGACAGCTTCGAGCTCTGCAAGAGCTGCGTGGATTTCGGTTTCTCGAGCGTCATGATCGACGCTTCGTCGCTGCCGTACGAGGAGAACATCGCCCTCACCAAGAAAGTCGTTGATTACGCTCACCAGTTCGATGTAACAGTGGAGGCTGAGCTCGGCGTGCTGGCAGGTGTTGAGGATGAGGTTTCGTCTGCTGTCAGCCACTATACCAAACCGGAAGAGGTAGTTGATTTCGCTACCCGCACGGGCTGTGACTCCCTCGCTATCTCCATCGGTACCAGCCACGGTGCATACAAGTTCACTCCGGAGCAGTGCACCCGTGACCCGAAGACCGGCCGTCTTGTTCCTCCTCCATTGGCATTCGACGTGCTCGACGCTGTAATGGAGCAGCTCCCGGGCTTCCCGATCGTTCTTCACGGTTCGTCTTCCGTTCCGCAGGAGTATGTAGATATGATCAACAAGTACGGTGGCAAGCTGCCTGACGCAGTAGGTATTCCTGAGGAGCAACTCCGCAAGGCTGCCAAGTCTGCTGTCTGCAAGATTAACATCGACTCCGATAGCCGTCTCGCCTTCACCGCTGCTGTCCGCAAAGTGTTTGCAGAGAAGCCGGCTGAGTTCGATCCGCGTAAATACTGCGGTCCGGCACGTGACCTGATGACAGAGCTCTACAAGCACAAAATCATCAACGTCCTCGGTTCGGACGGCAAAGCAGAATAAGTATGGCTTTACCATTTATGACCGCCGAAGAAGCGGCGGAATTGATTCAACATGGTGACGTCTTGGGCATGGGTGGTTTTACCGCCACCGGTGTGCCCAAGGCAGTTCCTTTTGCCTTGGCGCAACGCGCAGAGCGTCTGCACGCTGAGGGTGTGCCTTTCCGCGTAGGTCTGGAGACCGGTGCGTCGATGGGAGACAGTTGCGACGGTGCTTTGGCACGTGCGCATGCCGTCGAGTTCCGTACGCCGTATCAGTCCAACAAGTCGATGCGCGAGGAGATCAACGCCGAGGGTACGCACTATTTTGATATGCACCTGAGCCACATGGCGCAGGACCTGCGGTACGGTTTCCTTCCCAAACCCAACTGGGCTATCATCGAGGCGTCGTATGTAGGCGAGGACGGTACGATTGTTCCCGCTGCCGGAGTAGGTATCATGCCTACTATCTGCCGCATGGCGGATAAGATCATCGTCGAGCTCAATGAGATGTTCCCTGCCACCATGCGCGGCATGCACGATCTCTACGAGCCGCTCGATCCTCCTTGCCGTCGCGAGATACCGATCTACAAACCCTCTGACCGCTGCGGCTCCGACCATATCAAGGTCGATCCCGCTAAGATTGCTGCAGTCGTCAAGACCAACCGTCCGAACGAGATTGCCGCCTTCACGCCCGTCGATGCTACGACCGCCAAGATCGGCGAGAACGTAGCTCTCTTCCTGGAGGCGGAAATGAAAGCCGGACGTATCCCTGCGTCCTTCCTGCCCATCCAGAGCGGAGTAGGTAACGTAGCCAACGCCGTTCTCGGCGAACTGGGCAAGAACCCGCATATTCCGCCGTTTGAGATGTACTCCGAGGTGATACAGGACTCCGTGGTGGACCTCATCAAAGCCGGTCACTGCAAGTTCGCTTCCGGTTGCTCCCTGCGTCTCGTGGAGAGCAAGATGGCAGAGGTGCTTGCGGACCTCGATTTCTACCGCGACAAGCTCTTGCTTCGTCCGCAGGAGACTTCGAACAGTCCGGAGGTGGCACGCCGTCTGGGTATCATCGCTATCAATACCGCACTCGAGGCGGATATCTACGGCAACATCAACTCCACCCACGTCACGGGAACGAAGATGATGAACGGTATCGGCGGTTCAGGCGACTTCGCGCGCAACGCGTACCTTAGTATATTCACGACCGCTTCGACGGCGAAAAACGGAGCTATCTCGTCCATCGTGCCGATGGTAACGCACCTTGACCACTCCGAGCACTCCGTCAAGGTTATCGTGACCGAGCAGGGTGTAGCTGATCTCCGTGGCAAGAGTCCGCGTCAGCGTGCCGAAGAGGTTATCAATAACTGCGTGGCTCCCGAGTACAAGGAGATGCTGCGCGATTACCTCAAGTACGCCAAGCACGGTCAGACGCCGCATAACCTCTCCCTCGCGTTCGCTATGCATGAGGAGTTCCTCAAATCCGGCGACATGCGCAACACCAAGTGGGAGAACTATCTGCGTTAACCGCGCAGTAAGATACGTGAGCAAAGAAAAACCTACCCTCATCGAAGTGGGTAGGTTTTTCGTAGTGTCTCGAACGAAGCGGGCGCGGCTTTGAGGGCTTCGGAGATGCGGGAGAGCCATCCGGGCAAAGAATCAGCCTGTTTTCCGGAAGGGTCGATATATCGGCATTCCGATAAATCGATACGCGGGAGGGAGAAAGCCTCAGAGATGGCATCGAGGCACATCTGCGAGGCATTGCGTTTGCCCTCTACCGAATAGCCGGCAATGTGCATGGAGGCGCGAAAAGCCATGCTCGCGACAGTCGGATCGATATGCGGTTCGTTCTCCCATGTATCGAGTATGAACGGATGTCCGCTTCGGAGCAGAGCCTGCTCATCCACCACGCCTCCACGCGCTGCGTTGATGATCAGTGCGGAGGGTTTGCATTTCTTTAGAAACGCCTCGTCGCAGAGGTGGTGAGTGGGATATTGATGATTGGTGATTGGTAATTGGAGATTGGTGATTAGCGGCACATGAAAGGTGATGATGTCGCAATTCTTTGCAATCTCATCGAGTGAAACACCAATTCCTTTGGGTGGATCATTGAGCAGAACTTTCATCCCTTTGCGCTCCGCCATCGCCGCCACCAACGAGCCTACATGACCGACTCCAACCACGCCAACCACCGGAGTGGTTGGGATTTGAGATTTCTTTGCCTGAAGGCACGATCTGAAGGTATGGACATTTGAGATTTGAAGATTTGAAGATTCCTCTATCGCTTCTTCGATGTAATTGCAGACGGCTTGTGCGTTGCAGCCCGGGCAGGAGATCCAACGAATGCCGTGTGCGTCGCAATATGCGGTGTCTATATGGTCATACCCGATGGTAGCCGTGCATACCATTTTGACCGATGAATCCGCAAGAAGTTGCGCATCGGCCTTTGTTCTCGTTCGCACAATCAGCACATCCGCATCCCGAACCGCCGAAGCAATGATTTGCTCCGGTTCCATCGGACAAATATTGACCTCGGACCAATGCGCCTGCATTGCATCCGAAAGGAAGGGTATATGTCGATCAAAAACGATTTTCAACTATCAATACTTAATATTATCGATCAGTCGGACAGGACCGCAATAGACGGTGACGCAGCCGATGGCGTGGTCGAAGGTATCGGTGGGAAGGAGCGTGGTCTGATCGACGATCTCGTAGTACTCGACCTCCAAGCCAGGAACGGCGTTGATGGTGTCGATGACGCGCTGCTGTACTTCGGCTACGGATTCAGATTTTGCCCATTTCAACGACTCAAAAAGAGTCTTGGAGATAGCCAAAGCGGTCTTTTTCTCCTCCGCGGAGAGTCGCTCGTTGCGGCTGGAGAGCGCGAGCCCCGACTCCTCACGTACGATGGGGCAGTCGATGATCTTCAAATCCCCGAAAGTACCTGCCATGGAGCTGCGTTCCACCATGTGATGGATGATAGCGAGCTGTTGGAAATCCTTCTCGCCGAAGTACGCTTTGTCCGGTTGTACGAGGTAGAAAAGACGGCTGACCACCTGTACGACGCCGTTGAAATGTCCGGGACGCATCTTACCCTCCATGACCTGATCCAATCCGGCGAAATCGAAAGAGAAAGTGGTATTCATCTCCTCCGCCGAATACATCTCTTCGGGTGTTGGCGCGAAGACGAAATGCGCTCCGATTGAGGAGAGGAGCTCTGCATCGCGCTCAATGTTCCGCGGATATTTCGCCAGATCCTCTTTGTTGTTAAACTGGGTAGGGTTGACAAAGACCGAAACGACACAGATGTCATTCTCCTTAACAGCACGTTTGACGAGGGATGCGTGCCCCTCATGCAACGCACCCATAGTAGGAACTAGACCAATGGTCTGCCCGGCAACTTTACATTCTTTGACTGCTGCTTGAAGTGCAGCTTTAGTAGTAATTATTTGCATAAAATGTGTAATTTTTTCCAAAAAGCGTGCAAAGTTAGTGATTTTTTTGCATATATCAAAATTTTTTTGTAATTTTGCAGTGCAAAATGTGTAAACGCTTATGAAAGAGCCGAAACGAATCCTGTTTATTTCCCAGGAGATATACCCTTATCTGGCAGAAGAGAGCCCGATCCGCATGCTCAACCGACAGTTGCCGGAGTACTTCCAGGCGCATGGTTATGAGACCCGTACATTTATGCCTAAGTTCGGCGAGATCAATGAGCGTCGTAATCAGTTGCATGAGGTGATCCGTTTGTCCGGAATGAATCTGATAATCGAGGACTCCGACCATCCGCTGCTGATTAAGGTTGCCTCCATTCAGTCGGCCCGTATCCAGATCTATTTCATCGACAATGACGATTTATTCCACCGGCGTAAGGGTGTGTGTGACGAAAAAGGAGTCGAGTACGCGGACAATGACGACCGCGTGATTTTCTTTGCGCGCGGGGTGATTGAGACCGTCAAGAAGCTCCGCTGGACGCCGGATATCATAGTATGCTCCGGCTGGATGAGTGCTTTGGCACCGCTGTATCTGAAGAAAGCCTTCGGCGACGAGCCGTTCTTTGCGCACTCCAAGATTGTCCTGATGGTCGATGATAACGAGTACCAAAAACCGTTTTCCACGAAGTTTACGGACAAGCTGCGTATAGAGGGCATTTCGAATACAGACGTCCGCTCTATTGCCGGTTTCCCGGTTGGCTACGAGGAGTTGATGAGGCTGGCAATCGATTACTCGGACGCTATCGTTTATGTCAGCGAGAAAGTGAACCAGCGCGTGGTGAACTACGCGGAGACGAAAGGCAAACCGATCCTGCCTTTTGAGGCTGCCGAAGATCTGAATGAAGTAAGTAAACGTCAGTGGGAATTCTACCAAAAATTATTGGAAAAAAAGGATGAATAAACGCTTTGCGTTAATAGGGGTGTTGGTTGCGATAGCATGTGTATGGAGCGCCTGCAAGAACGACGAGACGAATATCGGGGAAGGAGTCTTGGAGGATCACGATAAGATCATCGTGCTTTGCGATACATTCAAGTTCACCTCCGAGATAGACAGTTGCGAGGCAATCATCTCGCAGGCTGACTCTTTCTTATTGGGTGAGTTGGAGACCAATTACGGCCTGCTTCATGCTTCTATCTTGACTCAGTTAGCATGCCCGGAGGGCTATTCCTACCCGCCGGATTTCACAGTCGATTCGGTGGACTCCATCTGTCTGTTCATGTATTACTCGAGTTGGTCCGGTAGCGCCAATTCGCCGATGGCCATCAATGCTTATATGATGGACAAAGAGACTTTCCAGTACTCCCAGACTTATGCAACCGACCTGAATATAGAGGATTACTGCTCGCGTGACAAGAGCATTCTGACGAACCATCGCATCGTTCTCGCCTCCGAGAAACTGGACTCCATCCGTGACAAGAACGGCAAGTATATCCCGATGCTGCGGATGAAGGTCAACGATGATTTCATGCAGTACTTTGCATCCATCACTTCGTTCACGACCCAAGAGGAATTTAACAAGCAATTCAAGGGCTTGCTGATCGAATCCTCGTTCGGCTCCTCCACCATGCTGAATATATCGGACATTGCTCTGGGTGTCTATTATCGGCTGGGTTATAAGAAAGCCGGCAAAGATACCGTTGTTCACGACATGAAGGCGTTCTACGCCAACTCGGAGGTGCGTACCGTCAATCATCTATACTATCAGGACAAAGAGGAATGGATAGAGAGCCTGCAGCAGGATTCCAACACCTATAATTATATAATCGCGCCCGCGGGCGTATATACGCGCTTGCGTTTTCCGATTAAGCGGATCGCCGATGTGATAGAGGAGAAAACCTTTTTGAAGCGTCCGTACGTGAACAAAGCGGCAGTGCGCGTGCGTATAGAGAACGACTATATTCTGCAAGATAACAGCAGTAAGGGCGGTTGGTTGGCTCCCGCGAGCCACATGTTGCTTATTCGCGAGGAGAGTATGCCTCGTTTCTTCGTTTTCCGCGAGCTCCCGACAGATACCTGCGCTCTCTTAGGACAACTGACGCAGGGCGTTGATTCCGCGGGAAACAACATCTATTACTACGACTATGACATGTCCGATTTCCTGACGAGAGAACTTCGTCAGCGAACGGAGTTCGGAGATACCATCCTGAATATGCTGTTAGTGCCGGTGAGCATAGAGACCGTAGCCGGCTCCACTACCGGCGCCGTGTCATCTGTCCGGCAGGAACAAACCATGTCCGCTACCAAGATCCGTTCCGCCAAGAACGGAATGCAATTGGAGATTGTATATAGCGGCTTCTAATAATAAACGCGGCTCATTTGAGTCGCGTTTATTAATACATTTTATTCCCTTTGTTACATAGCTTGTTTGAGGCGTACGTAATCGGCTTTCTCCAGTTTCTCCCGCGCATACTCGCGTGTGACGGTGAAGGATTGCTGTTTGCCTACCTGCTTATGGTTCGGCAGTTCGAACATGAGGTCGGTCATAACCGTCTCCATGAGTCCGCGCAGTCCTCGTGCGCCGAGTTTGTACTCAATCGCCTTATCCACGATGTAATCCAGCGCGTTGTCATCGAAGTTAAGCTTCACGTTATCCATCATCAGCAGTTTCTTATACTGCTTGGTGAGGGCGTTTTTAGGCTCTGTGAGGATGTTTCTGAGTGCCTTTCGATCCAGCGGCTTGAGGTAGGTCAGTACCGGCAGACGGCCGATGATCTCAGGGATAAGACCGAACGCCTTGAGGTCCTGCGGAGCGATGTATTGAAGGATGTTCTCCCGGTCTATATGCTCCGTTTCCTGCTGCGCATCAAATCCGATGACCTGCGTATGCATGCGTTGGGCTATCTTACGCTCGATACCATCGAATGCCCCTCCGCAGATGAAGAGAATGTTCTTGGTATCGACATGAATAAGCTCTTGGTCGGGATGTTTGCGTCCGCCCTGAGGGGGCACATTGACGATAGAGCCCTCCAGCATCTTCAACAGACCTTGCTGTACGCCCTCTCCGCTCACATCGCGAGTGATGGACATATTCTCGCTCTTCCGCGCGATTTTGTCGATCTCATCGATGAAAACGATACCTCTCTCGGCCTTCTGCACATCGTATCCGGAGTCCTGCAAGAGACGAACGAGGATATTCTCTACATCTTCTCCTACATAGCCAGCCTCGGTCAACGAGGTAGCATCCGCGATAGCAAAAGGAACCTGTAGCATCTTGGCAATCGTGCGCGCCAGCAGGGTCTTGCCGGTACCGGTTGAGCCAACGAGAAGAATATTGCTCTTCTCAATCTCTACATCGTCGGTATCGTTCTGCTGCAGAATACGTTTGTAGTGATTGTAAACAGCGACCGAGAGGAAGCGTTTAGCCTCCTCCTGGCCGATGACATATTGATTCAGGAAATCGTTAATCTTCTGCGGCGTAGGCAGTGTCTGCATACTCAGTTCCTCGCTATTGAGGCTCTGCGATTTAGGACGGGAGGAAATAATCCGGTGCCCGTTCTCGATACAATCGCTGCAGATCAGCGCGTCGCCCAAGCCGGAGAACATCTCCGGCATGGGACGACCGCAGAAACTACAAACATCTTGCTGTGGTTGTTTTCTTGCCATTACTTTTTCTCAGCGGCTTTCTTCTCCGCGCGACGAGCCTGTGCCATCTGGATGTCATAAGCAATCGGCGAAGCGATGAACAGGGACGACCATGTACCAACGATTACACCCATGAGGAGTGCGAATACGAAGCCCTGGATGGTCTCACCACCGAATACGAAGATCGCCAGCAATACCACGAACGTGGACATGGAGGTCGAGAACGTACGGCTCAGCGTATTGTTCAACGCGTCATTGATATTGACTTTCTTCTCGCGTTTCGGATAAAGAGTGTTGTACTCACGAACGCGGTCGAAGATAACCACGGTATCGTTGATCGAATAACCGATAACGGTCAGGATAGCCGCGATGAATGCCTGGTCAATCTCCATGGAGAAAGGCATGATCTTCCACAGGATAGCATAGAGGCCGAGGATAATCACGGTATCGTGAGCCAGGGCTACCAATGCGCCTACCGAGTAAGCGAAGTTGCGGAAACGGAGGAGGATATAGAGGAAGATCACAACGAGTGCAGCGAGCACAGCCCAAACAGCGCTGGTGGTGATATCATCGGCAATAGCCGGACCTACCTTCTGGCTGGACATAATACCTACGTTGGCGTTCGACTCCGTTGAGTGGAAGTCCTCGAAGGTGATATCCTCGCCCAGGAACGGTTTGCAGCCCTCGTAGAGCAGACCCTCGATATATTCGTCCGCCTCGGCGTTGTCCTCGTGGATACGGTAGTTGGTGGAGATACGTACCTGGTTAGCGTCGTTACCGTAGGTGATGACGTTGAGCGAGAAGAGCTCGCCGTCCTCCAGCGTAGCGGAGAAGGTCTTGTCCAGACTCTCACGTACATCCTGAGTGTTGATATTGCGGTCGAAACGGACCACGTAGTTACGTCCACCGGAGAAGTCGATACCGAGGTTCAGTTTACCGAAGATATGCGGCTCCAGACCGAGGATAGCGAAGATCACCAGTGCGCCGGACAGGCAGTAAGCCCATTTGCGTGCATTGACGAAATCGAAATGTACGTTCTGCAGGAAGTTCTTCATCAGGCTGGTGGTGAAGCTGAGTTCCTTGGCACCCTCGCGGTTTGCATAGTCCTCGAGCAACAGACGGGTGATGAACACAGCCGTCAGGAAGGACGATACAATACCGATCATGTAGGTAACGGCGAAGCCCTTAATAGGACCGGTACCGAAGATAGCCAGGATGGCACCCGTCAGGAACGAGGTCACGTTGGCATCCACGATGGCGGTGATAGCACCCTTGAAACCGTCGGTGATAGCTTTGCGCATACCCTTGCCGCCACGGAGCTCCTCACGGATACGCTCGTAAATCAGCACGTTACCATCGACGGCACAACCCATCGTCAACACGATACCTGCGATACCCGGCAGGGTCAGTACAGCGCTGAACGAAGCCAGAATACCTACCAGCAGGAAGACGTTGCAGACGAGTGCTGCGTCGGCAATCAGACCCGGGATCCAACCGTAGTAGAAGATCATGTAGATCAGGATCAGGCAGAAGCCCAGTACGAAGGACCAGAGACCCGACTGGATAGCCTCACGACCCAGAGACGGACCAACCACACTCTCCTCGATGATGCGGGCAGGAGCCGGCATCTTACCGGATTTAAGGGTGTTAGCCAAGTCTTTCGCCTCTTCTACCGTGAAGTTACCGGTGATCTGGCTGTTACCGCCTGCGATCTCGCTCTGTACGGTCGGGAAGGAATATACAAAGCCATCGAGTACGATAGCTACCGATTTACCGATATTATCCTTGGTCAGACGCTGCCAGGTCTTGGCACCCTCGGCGTTCATGGACATCGATACGTTCGCATAAGCGCTGACCTGCGAGAAGTCTGCGCGGGCGTCGGTGATCACGTCGCCTTCGAGCGAAGCGCGTCCGTCACGCTGTGCTTTCAGCGCTACGAGCTGGTAGTAAGCGTTCGCCTCATCAATCGCCTTAACGGTCCAGTAGAAACGTGCGTCACGCGGCAGAACGGCTTTGGCGATCTGCGAGTTCAGCATAGCGTTGACCTTGGCGGTATCGGTGTAGTGTACCGTACCGATGACCGGACCGCGGTAAGCCTGACCGGCCTGGTTGATGGACGGATTGAGGATAGCGAAAAGCGGGTTGGTACGCTTGTACTCTGCTATCTGAGCCTCCTGGTCAGCTGCTAACGCGGCGCTGTCAGCACCCAAACTGTCCACCAGAGCTGCGAGCTCGTCACTATCCGCATGGTTTGCTTGCTCCGGTTCTAAACCGGCCTCTGCTTTCGGAGCCTCGGCTTTTACCTCTTCTGCCTGAGGAGCAGTAGCGGCATACTCGCGGTTGATCTGAGCCAGCATCGGCAGCAGTTCGGAAGCCTCGTAGGTCTCCCAGAACTCCAGGTTGGCCGATCCTTGGAGCAGTTTACGTACACGCTCCGGCTCTTTGATACCCGGCAACTCGATCAGGATACGACCCGGCTGCGACAGTTTCTGGATGTTCGGTTGAACAACGCCGAAACGGTCAATACGGGTACGCAGTACGTTGAACGAGTTCTGGATAGCGCCGTCAACCTCCTCGCGGATCACTTTCTCTACCTCTGCGTTCGTTGAGGTCAGAGTAATCTTGTCCTTGAGCTCGAAGGTCGAGAAGATGGATGCCAGCTGGCCTTCCGGATCGACCTCTTTATATGACTCGATGAAGAGGGTGACGAAATCCGCACCGCTTGATTTCTGTTTCTGTTTAGCGAGAGCCAGAGCCTGTTTGTAGTTCGGCGTCTCGTTGTGACCGGAGAGGGCGTCAAGGATGTCGGGAACGGACACTTCCATCGTCACGTTCATACCGCCCTTGAGGTCCAGACCTAAGTTGATCTCTTTCTCACGGCACTCTTTCAGGGTGTACCCAAACCATACTTTCTTGGTAGCGATAGAGTCCAGATACTGGTACTCTTTCACGGCGTCGCCCGCTGCATAGTCTTTGGCTTTCTTGTCATAATGACTCGTAACCAGCGAGAACGACAGGTAGAAGGCGCATACCAACGCAAGGCACACCGCCAAGATTCTAACAAGTCCTTTGTTTTGCATAATAGTGTTGTGTTGTTATGTAGCTGTTATTACAACTGCGGACCGGCAGCAACCAGGGCTTTTCCGGCTTCGTTGGTCGTATATTTGTCGAAGTTTTTGATGAAGCGGGCAGCCAGGTCTTTAGCTTTAACCTCCCACTCAGCAGCATCTTTGTACGTATCACGCGGATCGAGGATAGCAGGATCTACGCCCGGCAGTGCGGTCGGTACCTCGAAGTTGAAGAACGGGATCTTCTTCGTCGGAGCGGTGAGGATGTCGCCACCGAGGATAGCATCGATGATACCACGGGTGTCGCGGATAGAGATACGTTTGCCCGTTCCGTTCCAACCGGTGTTAACGAGGTATGCCTTAGCACCACTCTTCTCCATTTTCTTAACCAGCTCCTCTGCATATTTGGTCGGGTGGAGCTCCAGGAACGCCTGTCCGAAGCAAGCGGAGAAGGTCGGAGTAGGCTCGGTGATACCGCGCTCGGTTCCTGCCAGCTTAGCGGTGAAACCACTCAGGAAGTAGTACTTGGTCTGCTCCGGAGTCAGGATCGATACAGGAGGCAGTACGCCGAAGGCGTCAGCAGAAAGGAAGATCACGTTCTTGGCTGCCGGACCTGCAGAGATCGGCTTAACGATCTTCTCGATGTGGTTGATTGGATAGCTTACACGGGTGTTCTCGGTCACGCTCTTGTCTGCGAAATCGATCTTGCCGTTCTCGTCAACCGTTACGTTCTCCAGCAGCGCATTGCGGCGGATAGCGTTGTAGATGTCCGGCTCGCTCTCTTTGTCGAGGTTGATGACCTTGGCATAGCAACCGCCTTCGAGGTTGAATACGCCCTCGTCGTCCCATCCGTGCTCGTCGTCACCAATCAACAGACGTTTCGGGTCGGTACTCAGAGTGGTCTTACCGGTACCGGACAGACCGAAGAAGATAGCGGTGTTCTTGCCCTCCATGTCGGTGTTAGCCGAGCAGTGCATCGAAGCGATGCCACGGAGCGGCAGGTAGTAGTTCTGCATCGAGAACATACCTTTCTTCATCTCGCCGCCATACCAGGTGTTGATGATCACCTGCTCACGGCTCGTGGTGTTGAATGCTACGCAGGTCTCGCTGTTCAGACCCAGCTCTTTATAGTTCTCTACTTTCGCTTTCGAAGCGTTGTAGATGACGAAGTTCGGCTCGAAGTTCTCCAACTCCTCTTCGGTCGGCTGGATGAACATGTTCTTTACGAAGTGAGCCTGCCATGCTACCTCTACGATGAAACGGACAGCCAGACGGGTCTCTTTGTTTGCGCCGCAGAATGCATCTACTACGTACAGGTTCTTGTTGCTCAGCTCCTTGATAGCCAGCTCTTTTACTTTTGCCCAAACGTCCTCGGACATCGGGTGGTTGTCGTTCTTGTAACCCTCGGTGGTCCACCATACGTTGTTGTGGCTCTGTGCGTCGTCAACGATGTATTTGTCCTTGGGAGAACGGCCGGTGTAGATACCGGTCATTACGTTTACAGCACCCAGCTCGGTCAGCTGGCCTTTGTCATAACCGGTCAGCTCCGGCTTGGTCTCCTCTGCAAACAAATACTCGTACGACGGGTTGTGCGCAATTACGGTTGCGCCCTTGATACCATACTTAGTTAAATCTAACTCTTTCATTGTTGTATTAATTTTATTTGTTTTATGTATGTTTTTGTTTAATTGTTCTTTTTGCACCTTCCCTTGCGTGCATTCTACACTTTTTACACACGTGCGAGTGCGATAAATGTGCGCGCGCTACTTAAGGGGCTACAAAATTACTACAATTTTTCCAAATACACAAATATTGAGCCTATTTTTTCATAAAAATCACCATTTTTTATACTTTTTCTTTGGTCATACGCCACTTTTGTAGTAATTTTGTACCCAAATTGTGCATTTATGCGATACGAGAAGGAAGATTTACAAGAGGCGTTGCGCGTGTTGCGTGCGGGCGGAGTAATATTGTATCCCACGGACACGGTCTGGGGAATCGGATGTGATGCCACCAACCCGGAGGCGGTTAAACGTATTTACGCCCTCAAACGGCGCGAAGATACTAAGTCCATGCTGATGCTTGTCCATTCCGAGGCAATCCTAGACTTTTATGCCCAGGTTACAGAGACTGCAGAAATGCTTTTGGAGACCTCTACCGCAGAGGATTCTCCCTCCCTTAAAGGGAAGGATGGGGAGGGGTTTGAAACGCAAAAGCCACTCACCATCATCTATCCCAACGCCCGTAATCTGGCGCCTAACCTGATTGCGGAGGATGGTTCCATAGGTATCCGGATCACTAAAGAGCCCTTCAGCAATGCCCTCTGCGCCCAACTCAAGCACCCGCTCGTCTCCACTTCGGCGAACATCAGCGGAGAGCCCACGGCGCATTTCTTCCGGGAGATCTCGCCCGAGATCATCAACGGCGTGGACTATGTCTGCCGTTTCCGCCGGGACGATGAGACACCGCACGAACCCAGTACAATTATCAAAGTAAACGCAGATAACACCTTTATAATCATCCGGGAATAAATGGTACATTGTACTTTGTCCCTTTGTACATTAACTTATGACTCTACGGCGCAAACAGCAATTATGGTACATCTTGGCGGACCTCATCAGTAGCGAACTGGTGTGGCTGTGTTTCTTAGGCTTCCGCTGGATGGTCTATGACGGGCGTATGGAGTTGCTGGACGATGTGCTGATGCCGGCTTTCAGTTTCTGGCTGCCGCTGGTGGTCTATCCGGTAGTCTGCCTGATAGTCTATTACCTCTCCGGATACTACCTGAGACCTTTCCAGAAACCGCTCTGGCGGGAGTTCTTGCGCACGTTGATCTCCGCAGCTGTTATCTCGCTGCTGTTCTTCTTTATCATCATCATCGATGATACGGTAGATACGTATAACCGCTATCTGGCTTCGCTGGGTGTGCTCTTCGGGCTGCAGTTCATACTCAGTTATATTCCCCGTCTGACCATCACTCTCTTCTCCCGCCGGCGGGGTATCATGCGTACGAGAACCATCCATTCGATGGCGGAGGCGGAGCAACTGGTGACCGGAGAACAGGACGAAGTGATCATTGATCTGCCGGAAGGCTATACCGACCGTGATTTATATGCGTTGATAGCCAAATTATACCCACTCTCATGCGAGATCAGTATGGTGCCGCGCGTCTATGATATGCTTACGGGTGCCGCGCGTATCGGGCATATCGACAGACCATCCCTCATCCGTATCACGGAGTACCACATGACGGACTCCGAGCTCTGTATCAAGCGGGCGTTTGACATCACTGCATCGCTTCTCGGAATGATCATCCTCTCTCCTGTACTGGCAATTATTGCGCTGCAGGTCAAACTCTCCTCTCGCGGTCCGGTTATCTATAGCCAGGAGCGTATCGGGATGTACGGTCTGCCGTTCCGTATCTATAAGTTCCGTACGATGATCGACCATGCCGAGGAGGACGGAGTGCCGCATCTCACGGAGGACGGTGACCCGCGTATCACCAAAGTGGGCAAACGGCTCCGAAAATACCGTCTGGACGAACTGCCGCAGCTGTGGAATATCCTCCGTGGCGATATGTCGGTGGTGGGACCGAGGCCTGAGCGTCCGTATTTCATCAAACAGATCATGCAGGAAGCGCCTTATTACTGCCTGCTCTATAAAGTCCGTCCGGGGCTCACTTCCTGGGGACCTATTCGCGTGGGCTATACCGATACGATGGAGAAGATGATCGAGCGCCTCAACTGCGATATCGTCTATATAGAGAATATGTCGCTTCTGCTGGACCTCAAGATTCTTTTCTTCACCATCGGCGTGATTGTGAACGGAAAAGGAAAATAACGATACAGCCTATGACATTCGATGAAAATATAAAGAAGGCGGAAGCCATCATCGCGCAACTTGAAGCCTCCGAGGCTATCTCCATGGACGAATACCAACGCCTCGCCGCTGAGGCTACTGCGCTCCTGAAAGCGTGCAAGGAGGAACTCGCGCAAACCAATATCTAATGTTGCTCAACCACCGTCGTGGTGTACAACCGCACGCAGCCGAATCCTCCCTCCACATTGCTGATGGCAGGTACCGGTTCCTGACCGCCCAACGCGCCGGCTATCTCTTCTAATATCTCCTGCATGAAATCACTGTTATTGACGGGAATGCCGTATGGCGGATTCATCCTTACGACCTGTGTATTCAGCCAGTATTGTGTATAGCGATAGCTGTCGGCTGTGTGTGCGCTGACTTCGAGTTTGAGATCACTCACACCGACAGGCGCATAATGGTCTCTTGACTCTCTTTGGTTGCGCCATAGCCCGTCTGCAATAAGACTCACCCGCAACGGCTTTTGGACTGCGGACGACGGCAGAAAGAGGTGAAGCGATCCCGTTCCGCCGTAATAGCTCTCTATCCGGATATTGTCCAGATAACTGAAAATAGGGTCCGTGGAATAAAGAAAACCAAGATCAAGATGGGTGGTGTCGTTGCTCGTCTTGTTTCTCATTAGCATTTGTCCGCCCTGAATAGTGATACCGATCACGTCGTCCGTATTGCCGTGATAAGGGTCAATCTCCAGAACTATACCCATCCACCCTTCCTGCATAGGTGTCGTTTGTACGATACGTGCGTTCACTTGCCCTGGCACCACCTGCCGCACATGAGCCGGCGGGTAAACGGCATGCGTCACATGGATATCTACGGTGTCCAGAGGAGATAAGACAAGCCCTTTCCTTGTGTCGGCGGAGTCAGGAAAGGCATAGCCAACCCTGCCGGTAGTATTGTACAAGTTCTGCCACTTGTCGCTATTGACCCGCACGCTCACCCGGGCATCGTTCACGAACAAACTGTCTGGACGGATACGGCTATCCGTGGCAATCTTTGAATGGGTGACGGTAAGGAAAAAGCTGTACTTATTTATCTCGCACTTGCTGTTCACCACCAGCTTCTCCTGCTCGCCCTCTACCGTGAAATCCACTTCGCGGTAAAACATGTCCCTGCAACCGCTGAGGCTCACGAAAGCAGCCAATAACCATATTATGTGGAAATATCGTTTCATCTTAGAACTTAAACATATAACTGATACTCGGTAGTATAGGGAACATACTAATCTGGTACATCTTGCCGCTATACGGATCCATCTCAACGAACATCGGATTCATCTTGCAATAGACGTTGTAGCAGCTCACATTGAGGACATGCTCGGCATGCCGCAGCCAGCCGCCTTTGCCGTAATTGCCATCCACTTTGCCATTCTTGCCGTTCTCCGACCGCTTGTGCGGGAAATGGAAATTGAAGGAGAGATCCAATCTGTGGTAGTCGGGCAGAGTATATCCGTTTCGTTCGCCGAAGTACTCAATGACCGTTTCGCTGCTCATGGTGGGGTCTGTATAGGTCTGCGTCACGAGTGTGCCGCGGTTGCCGGTTGCATAGACCCATGTGCCGGCTACATCTATCCGCGGCGTGATTTGGTATTGCAGCGTGATACTCAGGTCGTGCTCGCGGTCGTACTTGGCGTGGAACGGCTTGCCGTAGTTGATCTCGTCAAACTGCCGCATCGTACGGCTCCACGTGTAGCCAATCCAGCCCGTTACGGGACCTACTTTGCGTTGTGCCAGAAACTCCACGCCGTAGCTCCAGCCGTTGCCTAAGGTCACTTTGCTCTCCCAGTCCGCCGAATAGCCCATATACGACGCGCCTTCCTTGTATTCGATCAGGTTCAGCGACCGTTTGTAGTACCCCTCCACGCTCAGTTCCACTTGTCCGAGGATGTTATAACTGATGCCTGCGGCTACTTGCATGGAGCGCATCGGCGGTATGTCATGCGTCACCGGCACCCACATGTCGCTCGGCAGCGAGAGCGAACTGTTACTCAGCAGGTGTACGTACTGGCTCATGTATGAATAACTCGCTTTGATTGCTACATCCTTGTGTACCAGAAACCGCATGCCTACCCGCGGTTCGAACGACGGATAGACTTTGCCGCGGATGCCGTACATGCTGAACCGGGCACCGTAGTTCAGCCTGAACCAACCGGTCGGGCTCCACGTGTCCTCTATGTACGCCGCCACCTCATGCCCGTAAAGGGCTTGGTTGCCGATCGTGGTATCCATGTTGAGGGTGGATGCGGAGGAGTCGCTTGTGGAATACACCATGGTGTTTTGTACGGAGGGTTGGAAATGATGGAAGATATATTCCAGCCCGGCTTGCACTTTGTGTTTCTGGTTGGGAGTGTATTCCAACTTGGAGGAGACGGACGCATCGTTGATCTGACTGTTGTAGCCCATCTGTTGGTCAAAACGCGCTTCCGTATCATCCATGTTCTTCATGTTCATGGATTGACCCAGCCTGCTGCGGTAGCCGCTGTAATACACCCGTGTGTTGAGAAAGAGTTGGTGATTGACCGTGTGCTGCCAGTCTATCGCGGCAAGTGTGTTACCCCAGGCGTAGCGCATACCCATCTGCATTTCCTCACGGCTGCCGGTGTATGTATCTTTCCGGCGCATCCGTAGGTACTCTACGTCGGAGCCGCTGTAGATGCCTACGCTCAACCGGTCTTTGTCGGAGAAAGTATGGCTCAGCTTGGCATTGATGTCATAGAAATAATACCCTGCCCAAAGAGACATCCCTTCGGTCGCAGCGACAGTAGCAATAATAGGAGAGGTCAGCAGGTCGAAATAGGTTCTTCGTGCGGAGATGTTGAAAGTCGTCTTGGCGCGAGGCGAGTGACCGGCTTTCAGGCTGTCCAACTGCGCTTTGCTGAAGATGGGGCCTTCCACACTGATTTTGCTGGCAATCAGTCCCACGGTTATGCCGCCGTGCCAGAATGTGTTGTTGCCGTCTTTCTGCCATACATCGATGACTGAACTGAGCCTTGAGCCGAAACGCGCAGGGAAATTGCCTTTGTAGAGCGTCACGTTCTTAATCGCGTCGGCATTGAAGACGGAGAACATACCCAAGGCATGGTTGATATTGTACAGCGGCGCACCGTCCAGCATCACTAAGTTCTCATCCGGTCCTCCGCCGCGGACATAGAGACCCGCGCTCCCCTCGCCGCCGCTCTGCACTCCCGGCAAGAGCTGGATGGCTTTCAGCACATCTACCTCGCCACCGATGGCGGGGATAGTAAGGATCTGCGTTATAGGCACTTCGATGGCGCTCATCTGTACGTTCTCCGGCGCAGACACCGACTGGTGACCGGTTACCGTCACTTCCTGCAACCGCGTAGCAAGCTTTAACGCAAAATGGATACTAAAAGAGTTGAGTTCTTGTCGGATGACAACAGAAGGTTCATACCCCACATAAGAAGCGATCAATACTACCTGCGGATTCTCTTCCCCTTCCGGTCTTCCCGCTTCTTCTCTTCCCCCTCCATTGAGTGGAGGGCTGGGGTGGGGTTTGTTGACCGTCAGTGTGTAGAATCCGGCGGTGTTGGTCACGGTGCCTTGGTGAGAAACGGTGTCATATACGGTGGCGCAAATCAGCCGCTCACCACTCGCAGCATCCGTCACATAGCCGCTGATGGTGATACTGTTTGTCCGCTGCGCCAACGCCAATCCCGCGCATGCGAAGCAAAAGAATATGAGTAGAATACGTTTTATATCTGTCTGTAAGATACGAGATACCCTGTTGTCTTATACTGAAATAGGTGTCATTTACCAGTCATTCTCGCGACCATCTCATGACCATCTCGCAACCCTCCTGTACGTCCTAATACGGTGCTTTGACTCCGAATTGCCTCTTACTTTACTCTTACTTGCCGCTTACTCGCCACCGAGGGTGCGCAGTGGACTGATATCGGTCAGTTTATACACCCGCTCGCCATTAGCATCATAACCGTAATAACCTGATGTTAGACTCATAATCTATCTTTAGTCTTCGCAAATGACGGTGTTGCGTTAGTTTATTTCTCTCAATATCGCTTCCGGGGTAGTACCCATAAGGGTTATAGCAGATAGTTTCTTGCCCATGTCTTTGAGCGAGTGACCACAGTGGTAAAGACTATCATCTATTATCAGCCATCTGTCGTGCGAAGGTGTTGACCATTTATGGGTATTAACAGGCTGTACGCCTTTAGTGGCATTGTGAATGTCGCGCAAAGACTTATATTCGCTATCCGAATAAACCTCAGCGGTTACGCCTCCAGCACGTACATCCAACATTTCAAACGTAGCGGCATCCACATATGCATCTATGATTATTACGCGTTTTTGTGCTGTCTTAATCAGTTTTTCCAAAAGAACTCTTGCTCCAAAGAACTCCCCCTCAAAGAAGACTTGTTCTACGGGCGGTACATTCGTACGGACAAAGAAATCGATCTTTTCCCGGTGATCCCTTAATTCACTTTCTATAGCAGAGAATTTTTTGTCCATGCGTTCTTCAACTGCTAGCAAGCGCTGATTGATAGCATAACCGCGAAGTAAATAATCTTTTAATAATTTATTTGCCCATTGACGAAATTGAGTACCTCTTACGGAATTCACGCGGTATCCGACGGATATAATCATATCCAAATTGTAGAAAGGTATCTCGCGCATGACCTGACGGTTGCCTTCCAAACGAACCTGTGCAATTTTTGCACATGTTGCCAACTCTTCCAATTCGTGGGTCTTGTAAACATTATGTATATGCCTTAAAATAGATGTTCTGTCTGTGCCGAATAGTTCTGCCATCTGTTGCTGACTTAGCCAGACTGTTTCATCCTGTAAACGCACCTCTAGTTGGATAGTGTCATCCGGTTGGTATAATACAATTTCGCTTGTCATAGGTTAATAAACACATTTTATTTTTTCCGCTGCAAATTTACTGCTTTTTTCTGGATTACGCAAGGGAGGAGGCCATTTTTTAATCTTTTTCACTCTAACAGACAGACATTCTCCATATTGGATTACATCTGCTTTGCTCTCGTTTACCAGTCATTCTCGCGACCATCTCGCGATCATCCTGTACGTCTCTGATGGGTGTTGTATTTATGATATTTTGTTATGTCTGCATCCGATGCAGACGCAATGGACAAAGTTCTAAAATTTGCAGTGGCAGAAATGGCAATTTTGGCAATTTCTTTCATTTTGCAAACTTTTAATAGAACGCTTTTAAATAACAGCGGCATTTCGGTGACATTTTGTAAGTTTCTGCCAAAATTGCCATTTCTGCCATGTCATTTTTTTATCATCCGTTATTTATTTATCATGCTTTCGTACCGTTGTGGGTATGGTGATGACTAACGAACTACTAACTTATCTTCAACTTATCTCTAACGCTTGATGGGTGTTTGAGGTTACTCGTGGGTTACCTCAGGGGCAACCATGCGGAGGAAGTTGTCGGGGAGAGGAAGCCTGTCTATTTGTTATACACCCTTTCAGCATTCATTCTCAAACGCATCTCGTTTGCATCCTGAACGTCTTTTAATTTGTATGTTTTCGTAGCCTTAGTATGGTGTAATTAGGGTATATTTCAGCAAGTTCGCCTTCTGTGCCAAATGGATTAATAAAAAGTATTCCTTCTTTATTTATATACATCTGCACCTCTACGGCCGTTTCCGGCTCCCACCAGCTTCTTTTTAACTCTGCCACACTATCACGTAACACCTTATAATAACATTGATGGTGCGTTTTACCTGTTTTGATATTGATTGCTTTGATGGAATCTGATGTTATGAAGAACTGATCCACTTCTTCATATCCTACCGGATCCCATACTCCCTCAAATACCTTAATAGGTTCATTAGTTCCACACGCTGCCAAACCTAAGACAGCAATAACTAAACATAAATAAACTTTTTTCATTGCTTTAAAATTTTTGGGGTTTTCGCTGCAAATTTACTGCTTTTTTCTGGATTACGCAAGGGAGGAGGCCATTTTTTAATCTTTTTCACTCAACAGACAGACATTCTCCATATTGGATTGCAGCATCATACCGCTCCTATACGGTAGCATGGACACCTGTATATCCATGCCATGCAGCAGGCTACCGCTGTCTGCTGTAAGAGAGAAGTTCGGCAGTTGGATATCTACCGGTGAGGACGCCTCGTAGGAAAAAGAGCCTTCATACGGATTCACCAACCGGCTGTTATCAGCAACTACTTGCTCGGAGAGATTTTCTGCATAAGATGGAGCTATTGCCATCGTTGAGAAAATCAAGAAGGATACTAAATTCTGCTTCATATTTGATGTTATTTTATTTCATTTATCCATCTTTGGACAAGTTTTTTTGCTTTGTATTCTGAGATTAATGAAGTGAGTATCTTTTCTGCATATTCTATATCTTGTGGAACATAGAGCCCCTGTGCGTATAATTGAGCAAATGGTATTATTGCATATTTATCCCCTGCTTCGTACCCCAAACGTAACAAATATATACTTAATTTATTACTAAAAGTATGATCAAAATTATAACACAACATGTGTGTATTTGACAAGTGCCATAAAACACCAATAGTTAAATTTGTGCAATCCCCATATTTAAGACGTTTATGTATTCGAAACATAAAATTCTCATTTATTGGAAAAACATCAGCATTGTTAATAGTATATTTCTCTAGAACATAATCATTATTATATGCGTAAGTTTCAAGAAGGGCTTCACTAGAAGAATCATTATTGCATATTCGCTGAATTTTGTATTTCTCTAGTTGTTCTTTGGATATAGAGACCTTTTTTCCACCCGGCAAGGTAGCTTTAATGGAATCACTATTATTGTCATTACGTGGAATTATAAAAACGAAATTACTTAATGAATCTAAATGGGTATAAGTGTATTCATTAACGTGTAGACTATCATGTAATACTTTTTCGCAAGCTACACTTCCCGCATCAACTCCCCATTGCAACCAGAATCTTAGGTTTTTCCATGAAGTAGTGTCAATCTGTGTGTTGTACATATTCAACCATCTATCATAGATTCTATATGCATTATAGTAGGCCGGGGCATAATTATACTCGCTTGCCATGTAAATAGAATATACAAAATAATCATAATACGGAATCTGTAACATCAAATTTTTATAAGCCGCAGTATCTCCATTGCATGCCACAGCATGAATGTTTTCTAATATCTCTATGTCCTCTATATCACTAACCGGAACAGATGTATCTTGCGGCTTGGCACACGCGCCTACGGATGCCATGAACAAGAGGAGGATTAAATATGTATAGCGATATTTCATATGTACTCTTATTTAATCATCAATGACTATAGATGAATATATTATACCTGTTTCTTGTATATAAGTATGTGGAGGACAAAAATAGTTGATGCTATCAGAGTAGTAAATATTACGCTCACTATGATCTTTGTATCCAATGTGCAGCAACGTGTCAGATTGATAAATATAAATATCTAGTCGAGGAGAAAGACATTGATGATCCTCATGATATACTGAGGAACAAAATGTCTCCACAAATAGAGTGTCTCTACATTGCCAGTAATGTCCGTAGAATGTCTCATCAATTTCGCAGTCATACCAATCTGCACGACCATTATCGTACAATGTGAGTGTATTTTTACAATATCGCTCATTTGTATATACGCGATGGACAGTCATACTATTCAGGCACATGAATATTATAAACAAAGAAATAATATATATTCTATTGCACATACGCAAGAAAAAAGTATATTATATTTTTTCTTTATATTAAGGGTCACCTAAGGGTATAGCAAGGGTATAGCAAGGCTATACGAAAGTAGCCTATTACTCATCCGAGAAGTGGACGAGGACGTGGCGGTAGGAGTTGAATATCTTGGATTTGGAGACGAAGCCCAGGTAACGCCTTTCCTGATCGACTACCGGCAGGTTCCAGGCACCGGTGTCTTCAAAGGTCTCCATCACTTTCTCCATCGGCATGTCAAACGGCAGAATAGCCGCCGGTGAGGTCATGAGCTGACCTACCGTGAAACGCTTGTACAAACGCGGCTGGAACATGATATTCCGTACTTCGTCCAGCAGCAGAATACCCTTCAGATGACCGTCATTGTCGATGACGGGGAAGATATTTCGTTTGGAAGAGGAGATCACCTTGACCAGTTCGCCAAGCGTCATCTCCGGGAAGATGGTGATGAAATCGGTCTCCAGGACGGAGTCCATCTTGAGGAGGGTCAAGACGTTGCGATCCTTGTTATGGGTGAGCAGTTCGCCTTTCTGCGCCAGACGCATGGCATACAGGGAGTGAGGCTCGAAGAGCATGATCGTCAGGTAAGAGATGACGGAGACGATCATCAGCGGCATGAAGAGGTGGTAGCCGCCCGTCAGTTCGGCAATCAGGAAGATACCCGTCAGCGGTGCGTGCATGACGCCGGACATCAAACCCGCCATACCGACGAGTGCGAAGTTCGCCTCCGGTACGGTCAGACCGCTCATGTTCATGATCCGGGCGGTGAGGAAACCGGTGATAGCACCCATGAAGAGCGAGGGGGCGAAGATACCTCCCACGCCTCCGGCACCGTTCGTCGCGACAGACGCGACAATCTTGAATAAAACGATGAAGCCGAAATAGGTGAGCAGCAGCCAATGCCCGTTGCGTGCCGCCCATTCGTTATGTTCCAGCGGACTGTTCTGTATAGCGGACATGGAGTCGCCGTTGATGAGCTGGCGGATGACGTCGTATCCCTCGCCGTAGAGCGGCGGGAAGATATAAATAAGAATACTCAGCGTGAGACCTCCCAACAGCAGTTTCGCCCACATGTTGGTAATCGAGTGTTTGAACCACTGCTCCAGACCATTCATGCCCCGTGTAAAATAGAGGCTGACGAGGCCGCATACCACGCCTAAGATCAGGTACCACGGGATACGCTCCACCATGAACGCTTCCGTGCTGTCCAGCGGGAACATGGGCTCCGTGCCGGTCAGGATATACGAGAGCGCCGTAGCCGTGACGGAGGAGATGAGCAGCGGTGCGACGGAGGTCATGGTGAGGTCCATCATCAGCACCTCCAAGGTGAAGACGAGTCCGGCGATGGGCGCCTTGAAGATTCCGCCCACTGCTCCGGCGGCACCGCAACCGATCATGAGCATCATCGTCTTCTGGTCAAGGCGGAAAGCTTTCGCCAGGTTCGAACCGATGGCGGCACCGGTCAGCACGATTGGTGCCTCAGCTCCGACCGAACCACCGAAACCGATGGTCAGACCCGAACCGACAATAGACGACCACATGTTATGCGCCTTGATAATCGACTTGCGTTGCGAGATAGCATAGAGGATTTTCGTGATACCGTGCGAGATATCGTCCCGCACTACGTATTTCACGAAAAGGGCGGCTAAGGTGATACCGATCACCGGTGTGATGAGATACCACCACGTGCGTCCCTCGGCTATCAGCTGGCCCTCCACCAGCCACTGGATGAGATGAATGAATGATTTCAGGAGCGCTGCGGCTGCCGCGGAGAGCGCTCCTACGAAGAATGAGAGGAGCAGAACCAACTGCTTCTCGCTGATGTGACGTTCACGCCACTCAATCATCCTGTCGTAGAAATTACTCATCCCAGCCGATGCCTTTGTATTTGTCGAGGTCCCATTCTTCCTCCACCTCGTTGAGATAGATTGTGTGTTCCTCTTCATCGTCCTCCTGCGCCTCCGGTTCGTCACGCTCAATGAGGGTGACATCAATCGGGGCATGGGAGATCTCAATGACTTGGTTCTGCTCTTTGTTCAGTTCTGTCCAAAGCGCGTCTTTGAGTTCGTCAATACCCTCTCCGGCTACCGACGAGATCGGCAGCACCTCAATGCCTAATTTGGATTTGATGATTTGAAGATTTGAAGATTTGAGAGGGGGCAGCTCATTGCCCTCCTCGTCCACGCGCGGGAGGTCCGTCTTGGTGATGGCGAGGATGCGCGCCTTGGTGAGGAGCTCGGGGTTGTATTGCTCGAGCTCATGGAGGAGTACGTTGTACTCCGCCTCAATGTCCGGGCTGGTAGCCGGCACCATGAAGAGGAGCACGGCGTTACGCTCTATATGGCGCAGGAACCTCAGACCGAGCCCCTTGCCTTCGCTCGCGCCCTCGATGATACCCGGTATATCCGCCATGCAGAACGACCGTCCGTCGCGGTAGGAGACGATGCCGAGCTGCGGGGTGAGGGTAGTGAAGGGGTAGTCGGCTATCTCCGGTTTGGCGGCGGAGAGGACGCTCAGCAGCGTGGATTTGCCGGCATTGGGGAAGCCGACCAGACCGACATCCGCTAAAACCTTGAGTTGCATGATAACCGTTCGCTCCTGCGCCGGTTCGCCGGGCTGGGCATAACGCGGAGCCTGGTTGGTAGCCGTGCGGAAATGCCAGTTACCCAGTCCTCCGCGGCCGCCCTTGAGCAGTACCACGCGTTCATCGTGCTCCTTCACCTCGCAGATGAACTCGCCCGTCTCGCCGTCATAGACGACGGTACCGCAGGGTACCTCGATGATTTTGTCCTCGCCGTCCTTGCCGAACGAACGGGACTGACCACCTTTGCCTCCGTCCGTCGCCATGATATGTTTCTGGTACTTGAGATGGAGTAGGGTCCAGAGGTTGCGGTTGCCGTGCAGAATGACGGAACCGCCTTTGCCACCATCACCGCCGTCAGGTCCGCCTTTAGGCAGATACTTGGCGCGGTGAAGGTGCATACAACCGGCGCCGCCCTTTCCCGAGCGGCAGTAGATCTTAACGTAGTCGATAAAATTAGCGGCCATAATTCTCTATGATGCGCTTAATCTGCAGGAACACATCCTCCACGGCGTGATTGCCGTTCACGGGGCAGTAGTTGCCGTGGTGCAGATAGTAGTGCGCTATCGGTTCAGTCTGATTATGATAAACGGCGATGCGGTGACGTATGGTATTGAGGTTGTCGTCGGCTCTGCCACTCATCTTACCGCGCTCAATGAGGCGTTGGATCAACAGTTGCTCATCTACCAGCAGGTCGATCATGATCGCCTCCATGCCGTATTTCTTGAGCAGCTCGGTCAACGACTCCGCCTGCGAAACCGTACGGGGGTAACCATCAAAGATCGTACCCTTGCAATCCTGCGGAAGGGAGGCGATGTAGTTCTCTATGACGCCGTACATCATATCGTCCGGCACTAAGTTACCCTCGGAGATCAGCGCGTCAATTTTCTTGCCTAACTCGCTGCCTTTGGCAATCTCCGCGCGGAGGACGTCTCCCGTGGAGAGGTGTTTCAAACCATATTTCTCAGCAATATAGCCGGATTGCGTGCCTTTACCACTACCCGGCGCGCCGCATAAAATAATATTTAACATACTATATTTTTTAAATAAACAGACAAAACGAGTTGCCCGTTTTGCAGGGCAACTCGTTTATAAAGCTACATTGCCTGATTAGAGAGCAAATTTAGCACCCGGTTTGATTTTAACAACCTTGCGAGCCGGGATGTTGATAGCTTGCTTCGTAGCCGGGTTGATACCCTTGCGAGCTGCTTTCTCAACAACAGCGATGTTAGCGTAACCAACGAGCTGTACGCCCTCGCCTTTCTTAACTGCCTCTACTGCTGCCTCGAGAGCTGCATCAATAACTTTTGCTGCAACTGCTGCAGGTACCTCAGCCTTAGCGGCTGCTGCTTTAATAAGTTCGGATTTGTTCATAACTTTGAATGTTTTAGTTATTAATAAACAGTGAATTATTGGTTCTCCATTTCGGAATACGCCTGCAAAATTACTAAAAATAATTAATATACCAAACATTTTTGCCAAAAAAAATGCAAATTTGTCAAAAAAAACTCATTTTTCGTCATTTTGGTGCACTTTTTGTATGGTTATTCCGTAAAAAAGCAGTAATTTTGCAGCCGTTATGAGAAATTTACCAACAGTTACCCGTTGGCTTTTGGTAGCCAATTTAATAGTGTTCTTGCTCGCCGGAATTGTTCAGCGTTACGGGATAGACTTGAATACCCTTTGCGGACTTCATTATGTATCCGCTTCTTCGTTTCATTGGTGGCAACCGGTGACCTATATGTTCATGCATGCCAATTTAAGCCACCTGTTTTTTAACATGTTCGCCGTATGGATGTTCGGTCCTGTGATTGAACAGCAGTGGGGCGCACGGAGGTACTCGCTGTACTATCTGGTATGCGGATTAGGCGCTGCAGTCATACAGGAGCTCGTTTGGATGCTGATGCTCACCAACATGAGTATGAGTTATGATGCTGCCACCATTGCCCATTATGCCTATTACCTGAATACTATAGGTGCGTCCGGTGCGGTCTTCGGAATCCTGTTTGCGTTCGGATGGCTCTTCCCGGACGTACCGATGTATATCCTCTTTATCCCTGTGCCCATACGTGCGCGTACGTTCGTTATAGGGTATGCGTTGATAGAGCTCTTTGCGGGATTAGGGTCGGTAGCCGGATTTAGCGCGGACAATGTAGCCCATTTCGCACACCTGGGCGGCATGCTCTTCGGATGGTTGCTCATCCTCTATTGGAGAAAAACCAACTGGCGCGAACCCGGTGAGTTATGGGACCGCTTCAAGTCGAAATTCAGCAAGTACGAGCGTCTCGATAGTTCAAAAGACAAGTTCGGAGATTATCATTACCACAAACGCGTGTGATTTACCACTCGAGTGTAGCAACAACCGGCTTATGATCTGAGGCGGTTGTTTTTGGTATGGTGCACTTAGTCGGTTTGATGGATTCAGAGGAGAGGATATAATCGATCCGCACGCCTATTCCGCGGTGCTCGCATGTAGCGCCGTAGCGGAAGGGGTGGATCGACCGCCAGGCATCGTTCAGCCCGCGGCTGATATGCCAATAGGCGTAACTCCACTCGAAGGAGTTGAAATCCCCCGCTACGATCACAGGATAAGGGCTCTCGTCAATCTCTTTGCGCACCACGCGCGCCTGTTCGTTACGCAACGGAAGCGCCCGCGCCCATTTCGCCTTCAGGCGATAGAAAGTGGCTCTCAAGCCCTCGTAGTTATGGTTCTTGTCAAACTCCTCCAAATCCTTGGCGGTGAAGCTATAGGACTGCAGGTGGTTGTTGAGCAGGCGTATCGTATCCTTCCCGACCACTATGTCGCACCGGTCGGATATATTGCCCTTCCATTCATAGTGGAGTGTCTGTTTGTGGATGAGCGGATACTTCGCCCACACCATCAGACCAAACTGATGGCGTTTGTCATACTGCGAGAAATCGATATAGGAGTAAGGATACTTCCTGCTTAAGGTCCGCTTAACCTCTGCTAAGGTGAGGTAGTGCGGGTCCTTATAGACATCCACCTCCTGCAGGCAGATCACATCCGCGTCCTGCGCCATGAGGAACTGCAGCACAGCGTTCTGCTCGGGCTTATGCATGAAATCCATCCGCCCGGTGTTCCAGGTTAGAACAGTGATTGCTATGAGAATGAGATTTTTCACTTCTTAGGCACTAATGTAACGAGCGGAATAATCATTTCCTCCAGGGATATACCGCCGTGCTGGAAGGTGTTGCGGTAGTACTGGGCGTAGTAGTTGAACTGGTTGGGGTAGGCGAAGAAATCGCTCCCTGTGCAGAAGGCGTAAGAGCTGCTCACGTTCGGGCAGGGCAGGCCGACCCGTTTGGGCTGGTCAATCATGAACACGTTCTTCGACGAGCAGTTGAGCGCTTTGCCCACCTTGTAGCGGATATTGGTGTTGGTGTTCTTGTCGGCGATGATCTGTACGGCGTTCTTCACGCGCGTGGTGCCGTGGTCGGTCGTGAGGACGAGGGTGTAGCCCAACTCCGCAGCGCGGCGGAGGAGCTCATGCGTAGGCGAGTGCCGGAACCAACTGAGGGTCAGACTCCGGTAGGCGGCTTCATCGTTCGCCAGTTCGCGCATCATCTTACTCTCTGTACGCGAGTGGGAGAGCATGTCAATGAAATTGAGTACCACTATATTCAGCGGCGCCTTGGAGCCCTTGAGCTGTGCAATGACGCGCTCGCAGAAATCACTCTCGTTGACCTTCCAATAATTGAAACTCTCTCTCCTCCGGTAGCGGTCGAGGAGTGTCTGCACCAGTTCTTTCTCGTGCTGGTTCTTGCTCTCCTCATCGCCTTCTTCCACCCAGTATTGCGGGAACATCTCCTGTATCTGCAGCGGCATGAGACCGGAGAAGATGGCGTTCCGGGCATACTGCGTAGCGGTAGGCAGGATAGAGGTATATTGCTCCTCGTGGCTGACGGTATAGAACTCGCTGACGAGGGGTTGGATGGTTTTCCACTGGTCGTAGCGGAAGTTATCAATCACGCATAGCAGTACCTTCTCGCCTTTGTCTAACAGCGGGAAGACGGAATGCTTCATCACGTTATGTGACATCAGCGGTGCTTCCGTTGTACTTTGTACTTTGTCCCTTTGTCCTTCAAACCACGACTCATAATTCTTGGCAATCCATTTGGAGAAAGCGGCGTTGGCCTGGGTGCGCTGGTCCTCGATGAGCGAACGCATGGGCGAGTTCTCCAGCTCCAAATCCCATTTGCTCAGGGTGCGCTCCACCGCCTGCCATTCCTCGATGGTCGTTGCGGTATCGATCATATAGGATATATCGCTCCATTCCTGGCGGTAGTTCTGCTGCACCTGCTCGGTGACGATCGCCTGTTGGTGGATATGTTTCTTGAGGCACATCAGTATCTGGCTCGGGTTGACGGGTTTGATGAGGTAGTCGGCTATCTTCTCGCCAATCGCCTGCTCCATGATATGTTCCTCTTCGGATTTGGTGATCATGACTACCGGCAGTTCGGGGTGCAGCCGTTTGATCTCCTGCAGCGTCTCGAGGCCCGACATACCGGGCATGTTCTCGTCCAGAAAAACGATATCGAGTGCGCCGCCCTCGCGGATCATATCCAATGCGTCCTCACCGTTGGAAGCGGTATGAACGTCGTAGTTCTTTCCTTTTAAGTAGATTATATAGGGTTGGAGGAGGTCTATCTCGTCATCCACCCAAAGTATTTGGCTCATAGTTTCTCCATTTATTAATCAGATTAGACATATCTTCCGGCCACTCGCTATCGAAGAACATCCGTTCGCCTGTGCGCGGGTGCGTAAATCCTAATGTACGCGCGTGTAGGACTTGTCGCGGGCAGAGGGCAAAGCAGTTCTCTATGAACTGGCGGTATTTCTGTGTGCGCAGCCCTTTGAGTATCTCGCATCCACCGTATTTCTCGTCGCTGAAGAGCGGGTGCCCTATATGCTTCATGTGTACGCGTATCTGGTGGGTGCGGCCGGTCTCTAACTTGCACTCCACGAGCGTCACGTAGGGGAACTGCTCCAACACCCGCCAGTGGGTGATTGCTTCTTTGGCTTGCGGGCACTCCTCGGGGTCCCATACCCTGTATATCGTGCGGTCGCGGTTGTCGCGGGCGAGAGCACCTTCAATGGTGCCGCTCTGCTCCTTGAACGTGCCCCAGACGAGGGCGTTGTAGGTGCGCTCGGTGGTGTGGTCGAAGAACTGGCGGGCGAGGTGCGCTTTCGCCTCCGGCGTCTTGGCGATCAGTAACAGACCCGAGGTGTCTTTGTCGATACGGTGCACCAGTCCTATAGACGGATCGTTGATGTCAATGGTGCATTGTGCATGGTGCATTGTACCTTGTTGGAAGTGCCAGGCGAGGGCGTGGAGCAGCGTGTGCTCGTAGTTGCCGTGGCCCGGGTGAACGACCAGTCCGGCGGGTTTGTTGACCACCAACAGATCCTCGTCCTCATAGACTATATTGAGCGGTATGTTCTCCGGCGTGATTGTGAAATCGTGCGGCTCGTGGTCCAGCAGCACTTGGATCACATCGCCCGGCTTAACCTTGTAGTTAGAGGCTACCGGTGTGCCGTTGACCCACACATTGCCCGCATCCGCAGCCGTCTGGATACGGTTGCGGCTGGTGTTGGTCATGTGCTCCGCCAGGTATTTGTCCACGCGGACTTTCCCCTGGCCCTTATCTACTTCGCACCGCCAGCGCTCGAATAACTCATCGCTCTCTATGTCGTTAGAACCACTCATCTTCACCGCTGTTATCGTTGCCGGTAACGGCTTTCTCTATATTCTTTGATAGTTTCAGCGCTACTGTCTCGCCCTCGATCCGTTTCTCTCCCGGAGCCGGTATCTGTCGATAGACGAACTGCGCCTCGTTCTCTTCTTCGTCATCAAACGTCACGGCGCCTACGGTCAGTCGGTGTGCCAGCAGCATGCGCCTTGCGTCCTGGAGCGTCATGCCAATCACGGACGGTACTTCCACCTCCTCCGTGCCCTGACCGAAACCGACTACCAGCCTTACTTTGGTACCGACGGCGATCTTCTCTCCCGGGGGGACACTCTCGCCGTTGCTCTTGACGTCTAAGACGAGGTCGCGGTACGTGGACGGCTCGTAGTCATAAATCGTGTCCACCACTAATCCCATGCCCTGCAGGGTGGTCTCCGCCTGACGGTAACTCATGTCCTGCAGGTTCGGCATCGTCACCTGCCGCTTGGTCGTAGCGTTGATCGTTACATAGACCGACCTGCCGTGTTTGGCGTGGCTGTTCGGCTTAGGATCCTGATCAACAATCGTGCCAAACGGCACTTTGTCCGAATACGTGGAGTCGATTACCACCAGACTCAGTCCTTGCGCAGACAGCAACGGAGTAGCTTCGGCTTCCACTAAGCCGCGTACATCCGCCACCTCCACCTCCACGCCATGCTCCGTGTAGGTCCGCAAATACGAAATCAGCACCACTAATATGACGATACCTACTACCACCGCCAAAATGACGTTTATACCTACAAACTTGAGGTCAGATTTGTCAAAAAAGCCCATTTTTCCCATAATTTGCTAAATTTAGTGTGCAAAATTACAATTTTTTTTGGATATGTGCAAAAAATATAGTACTTTTGCATCGTTTTTCGTTCAAAAGCGAGAAATAAATGAAAAAATAAAGCTTTATTAACATCAAAAACTTATTAAAAACATGAAGAAAGTGCTTCTTATCGCTGCTGTTGCACTGTGTGCAATGAGCTGCGGCAAAAAATGCTGCGACAAAAAGTGCTGCCAGGACACTTGCTGCCAAGATACCGTTGAGGTAGTTGAGGCTGCAGAGGCAGTAGAGGTTGCTGAGTAATTTTTTGCTTGGAACTTAGGCATTGAGCCTAAAAAAGAAGCGACGCAGATGCGCCGCTTTTTTTGTTACTGGTTGACCGGTTGATTAGTCCTTTATCAGGTTCTTGCCCGTCATCTCCTTCGGTTGCTCGATGCCCATGATATGGCAGAGCGAGGGAGCTACATCGGCGAGGATACCGTTCTCCACGTGTGCGTGGATGTGATCCTTACTGATATATACGAAGGGCACGGGGTTGAGCGAGTGGGCGGTGTTCGGCGTGCCGTCGGGGTTGATGGCGTTGTCGCAGTTACCGTGGTCGGCAATGACGATGATCTCGTAGCCGTTCTCCAGCGCCGCCTCGATCACCTTGTGCGAACACTCGTCGATGCACTTAACGGCTTTCTCGATAGCCGGATAAACACCCGTGTGACCGATCATGTCGCCGTTCGCGAAATTGAGGGTGATATAGTCGAACTTCTGCGTCTTGATCGCCGCTACCAGTGCTTCCGTCACCTCGGGCGCGGACATCTCCGGCTTGAGGTCGTAGGTCGGCACTTTCGGAGAGGGGATGAGGATACGCTCCTCGCCCGGGTACTCCGCCTCGCGGCCGCCGTTGAAGAAGAAAGTCACGTGGGCGAACTTCTCCGTCTCGGCGATACGCAGCTGCTTCATACCGAGTTTGCTGACCACCTCGCCGAGGGTGTTCTCTACGTTCTCCTTGGGGTAGAGCACGTGCAGGCCCTTGAACGAAGAGTCGTACGGCGTCATGCAGCAATAGTGCAGACCGGGGATGGTCTTCATGCCCTGCTCCGGCATGTCCTGTTGGGTCAGTACGATGGTGATCTCTTTCGCGCGGTCGTTGCGGTAGTTGAAGAAGATCACTACGTCCCCTTCTGCAATCCGTCCGTCGCAATTCGCGTTCACCAGCGGCTCCATGAACTCGTCCGTGTCCTTGTGCTCCTCCGTATGGCGGTCGTAGCAACCCTGTACGGCGGCTACCATGTCCGTCTCCTGACGGCCGATGCCGTTCACCAGCTGGTCGTACGCTACCTTGATACGCTCCCACCGTTTGTCTCGGTCCATCGCGTAGAAACGACCGATGATGGAGGCGATGTGTGCGCCGTTCTCGTCACACACCTTTTGGAGGTCGGCTACGAAACCCTTGCCGCTCCGCGGGTCGGTGTCACGGCCGTCCATGAAACAGTGGACGAAGGTCTTCTCCGCCACGCCGTACTCTTTCGCGATCTCCACCAGTTTGAAGAGGTGGTCCAGCGAACTGTGCACGCCGCCGGTGGAGCACAGACCCATGAGATGCAGTTTCTTACCCGCCTCCTGCGCTGCCTTGTAGGCGGCGATGATCTCGGGGTTCTGCATGATCGAGTTGTCGCGGATGGAACGGTTGATCTTAACGAGGTCCTGATAGACCACGCGGCCGGCACCTATATTGAGGTGACCTACCTCGGAGTTACCCATCTGACCGTCCGGCAGACCTACGTTCTCACCGCTTGCCTGGAGCTGCGAGTGCGGGTATTTCGCCAGCAGCGCGTCCCAGTGCGGGGTCGGGGTGCAGTAGATAACATCGGCTTTGCTTTTGTTACCGATTCCCCAACCGTCTAAAATCATTAATAACGCTTTACTCATAATATAATCAAATTTCAAATATCAAATTTCAAATTTCAAATTTCAATTGTCAAATCACAAATGCGCATACTTGCGCACCTGATCCATTTGTCGCTTATCATCCGCCTCGCGCAAACTCTGCCGTTTGTCGTAGGTGTGCTTACCCTGGCAGAGGGCTATCTCCATCTTCGCCAGCCCGCGCTCGTTGATAAAGAGGCAGAGGGGGATGATGGTCTTACCGGTATCCTTCGTCGCCTTCTCTAATTTGCGTATCTCGCGGCGTTGGAGCAGCAGCTTGCGGTCGCGTTTGGCTTCGTGGTTGGCGTACGAACCGAACCGGTATTCGGCGATGTGCATCTGTTTGACATACATCTCTCCGTGCTCTACCGCACAGTACGAATCCACCAGCGAGGCTTTGCCTTCGCGGATGGATTTGATCTCCGTGCCGAAGAGTTGAATACCCGCCGTGTAGCGGTCGAGGATGATGTACTCAAACTTCGCTTTCTTGTTCAGTATCTGTATGTTGCTCTGTTTCCTCACTTTGGCTTTCTTCTTTGAGCGGCTCTGCCGCGGTCTTTCGACTTTCTACTTTCCTATACTTTCTCTGGCGTTTCTCCCACCGCTCGCGGGCGTACTGCTGCATGTCGATCACGGCGTCGCTCTCGTCGATGATCTCGAGTCCGAAGATGGTCTCGATGATATCCTCGAGGGTGATGATGCCTACGAAACAGCCGTACTCGTCGATCACTTGGGCTATCTGGCTCTTCTGCTTGAGCATGGAGTCGAAGATCGTACCGAGGGTCAGATCCTGGTCAAAGGCGGGCAGCGAACGCTTGATCGAACCTACCTGTTTCTTGAAATGGTCCTCCGCGAGATCCTCCAGCACATCGTTACGGAGGACATACCCCGTGATATACTCCGGCTGGGTGGGGTTGTAGAGCAGGATACGCGAGAAATGGTCGTACTCGTCCGTGTCGTAATAGTCCTTGAGCGTCATGTTCTCCGGTGCTATTTTTGCTACCGAGCGGGGCGTCATGACGTCATACGCATGGATGCTGTCGAGGCGCATGAGGTTGGTGAATATCTTGTTCTCATCCTCATCTACCACACCTTCCTCTTCGCCTACGTTCACCATCGCCAGCACCTCCTCACGGCTCACCGCCGCTTCCGTGTCCGGGAAGAGCTTCGTGATCAACTCCACCAAGATGACGAGCGGGTAGAGAACGTAGATCATCAGCTGGATAAGCCGTGCGGCAGGTCCCATCAACTGGCGCCAGTAGGTTGTACCGATCACTTTCGGCACTATCTCCGAGAAGATGAGGATCAGCATGGTCGTGATGGCGGAGGCCACGCCGAACCATTTGCTGCCGAACACGACCATCGTCTGGGCGCCCACGCCGGCGGCACCAAACGTGTTGGCAATCGTATTGAGAGACAGGATAGCCGCTAACGGGCGCCCCGTGTTCTCCTTGAATTTCTGCATCAGCAGAGCGGGTTTGTACCCTTCTTCTATGCGCAGATTGATGTAACTGAGCGAGGTTGTCATCAGTACCGACTCCAAGGTGGAGCACAGGAAACTGACGCCCATCGCAATGCCTAAATATAGTAGTAATAATTCCATAAAATCAAATTAGGCTGCAAAGGTACAACAAAAATTGGACATACGCAAGGGGAAAGGCATTTTTTTTTGCAAAAGAAGCGATTTTATCGCGTGTATGAGGGCGCAGAGTGCCTATTGGGAGCTCGCTCACGAATAGGTACTATGGGCACTCATACGTAAGGACGCAAGTCCGTCTTTTGCAAAAAAATGCCTTTCCCCTTACGTATGGACTACAAGACGCGAACGTATTTTCGGGGGAATGCCCGTAGGGCAGGCAGATGTCCGAAGATACTACTTTTTTCTGACATACGCAAAAAAAATCGCCCCGTGTGAATTGTGAAATAATCGTGCCCCTTGTGGGCTAAGAATTGAACATCACCTCACCTCTTGTCCGGTAACGGTATATACCCTTTCTCCGCGGAGGATAAAGATTTGACCGTCACGGAAGATTTTATGCGGAGCGATTGCATCGTCCAAATAGAGGTCTTCGATTCCCTCGGATTTAGAGGTTGCCTCGAAGGTCGCTGTATAAGTAGCATCTTCGGAAACAGCAGAAATCTCAGGAGTCCAACCGGTGAAGGTATAAGTATATTGCTCATCTTCCGGTTTGGCAGGAGTAGCACCATTATAAACAGGCATTTCACCTTCTGCTACTTCGGAACTCTGGAGTTCGGTGCCATCGTAGTTAACGAAGGTGATGGTGTATTGCGATGCCACATATCCTTTGGTAGCAAAAGTACCGGTGTATGTCTCAACCACGTTACCGGAATTGTCCTTGGCAGTAAGGGTGTATCCATATTTTGTAGCTGCATCAAGCCCGGTAACAGTAAATGAGAATCCGGCTACCTGTTCGTTTGTTTGCTGCGGAGCACTATTGCCGTTACGGGCAGGCGCATTGAAAGCGATAGAAGTCAGTTGTCCGTTTGCATTGAAATGGAGCGTACAGATCAACTCGCCGTTTTTGACTATATCCAAAGTGTATGAATCGGCAGTAGCTGAAGACGGCCATACAAAATTCGCTGTGTTGTTATTCGGCGTAACGACTACATTCTCAGTAATAACAGTTTCTGCTCCGATAGACTCCACGAAATAGAAGTCTTTCCAGTCCGAGCCGGTGGATTTATACATATTCACTGAACCGGCAAGTACGTAAAGCGTACAGTTGAAATAATCCACACCGTCAAATGTACCCTTTCCTAATTTAGCCGGACGTTCACGATAGTTATAGATGGAGGTCAAGTTGGAGCAGCCCGCAAAGGCACTATCGCCATAGGTAGAGATATTCTCTCCTAAATACAATGTTGCCAGACCGGTACAGCTATGGAAAGCATCTTTTCCGATATAGGTAGTTGTGTTGGGAATAGTCACTTCTGTAATATTAGGCATGCCCCAACACATATTGGCGGGTATATGCTCTATATTGTTAGCAATTCCAAATTCTTGAATCTTGGTGCGCGAATAATAGAAAGGCGAGTATTGCATATCTTCACAATTCGTAGCGTCCCAGTGCACCGTAGAAATATTTTCCAGATTATTGAATATACCATCCGGAATCGTCTCCACATCTTCTCCAATATACACATTTCTAAGGGATTGTTTGCTATCTGCAAATGGAATGGTAGACGGTTTCGTTAAATTCTCGGCATTGTAATAGAGGGTCTCTATACTATCGCACAATTCAAATGCCTTGGGCATTAGTTTGAGTGTTTTGGGAAGAACAACGCATTTGATATTCTTATGCTTATACATAGCACCGGGGGCAATTTCAGTAACCGAATAGGTTGTTCCGTCATACGTCACCGTCTCCGGAATATTGAGTGTGGAGGTGTCCGGTGCAGAGTATAATTTGAGTTCGCTACTATTATCTTTCCGTTTGCCATAATACATGATACTATCCGGTGTAAAGAGAGGATTTGCACTATGATATACCAAGCGTCCAAAAGTTGCTTCCGGGGTATTTCCTTTGTAGTTCTGCACCTTGCTGGAAATAACTACAGAATCACCTACACTTAATTGATCAGTGCTTGTAAATAGTGTGCTAAAGTAGTCGTAAATACGATAGCAGTAGAAAGTAGTAGTACCATCCGTGATATAGAAAGTAGCGTTTCCATAGGACGTATTAACCTCATTGATGGAAGAAATGACACCCGTAAACTGGTAATATTCCTCGGAAGTTTGATTACTGGAGAGTAGGGAAGTTATGCTATTCATTTGCGAAGCAGAAAAAAGGATAATTTCATTGTTCATATGTAGCGCTCCCCACGCTGCTCCTGATGCACTGCCGGTATAATATATATTGTCAATCATGAGGAATGCATCCTTACCTATGCTTGTAACACTTTCGGGGATATATACTGAATCTAATTGAGTCATATCATAGCACAAATAAGCCGGAATATGCTCTACTTCATCGCCGAATGTGAATGAAGTTATTTTAGATCGGATATAATAGAATGGAGAATATCTATAACTTGAAAAATCAGTACAATTTTCAGCGTTCCATTGCACAGAGGTCAAACCGTTGCACCCCCAAAAAGCATTATATCCAATACTTGTGACGCTATTGGGAATTTCAATAGAGGTCAAACCGGTGCAACCAGAGAAAGCATCATCTCCAATACTTGTGACGCTATTGGGAATTTCAATAGAGGTCAAACTGTAGCAATCATAGAAAACACTATTTCCAATGCTTGTGACACTATTGGGAATCGTCACTGAGGTCAAACCGCTGCAACTAGAGAAAGCTCCATCTCCAATACTTGTGACGCTATTGGGAATCGTCACTGAGGTCAAACTGTAGCAATTATAGAAAGCATCATCTCCAATGCTTGTGACGCTATTAAGAATTTCAATTTCTCCGTCTACCGATGATGAACAGGCAAGCAAAGTTGTTTTGGATTCGTCTGTATATATTAAAAGACCATCCACATATCCGTTAATATTTCGTGCCCCCCATGGCGAACCAGTTGCCGTTCCGTCATAAATAATATTAAGAACACTTGAGAAAGCACTTGCTCCAATTCTTGTGACGCTATTGGGAATTTCAATAGAGGTCAAACCGGTGCAACCATAGAAAGCACTTGCTCCAATACTTGTGACGCTATTAGGAATCGTCACTGAGGTCAAACTGTAGCAATAATAGAAAGCTTCATCTCCAATGCTTGTGACGCTATTAGGAATTTCAATAGAGGTCAAACTGCTGCAATTAAAGAAAGCGCCCTCTCCAATACTTGCAACGCTATTGGAAATCTCAATAGAGGTCAAACTGTTGCAACCATCGAAAGCATGATCTCCAATGCTTGTGACACTATTGGGAATCGTCACAGAAGTTAAACCGGTGCAATCACGGAAAGCACCATCTCCAATGCTTGTGACACTATTGGGAATCGTCACAGAGGTCAAACCGCTGCAACGACGGAAAGCATGATCTCCAATGCTTGTGACGCTATTGGGAATTTCAATAGAGGTCAAACCGGTGCAACCAGAGAAAGCACTATTTCCAATGCTGGTGACGCTATTGCCAATCGTCACAGAGGTTAAACCGGTGCAATTATAGAAAGCATACTCTTCAATACTTGCAACGCTATTGGGAATCTCAATAGAGGTCAAACTGCTGCAACCAGAGAAAGCATAATTTTCAATGCTTGTGACGCTATTGGGAATCGTCACAGAGGTTAAACCGCTGCAACCAGAGAAAGCACTACTTCCAATCCATTTTGTTCCTTCTTTGATAGTATAGGTGGATAATGTTTTATCTACTGCTTCGACTAAATATGTATCCGCATAGCGAATATTATCAATCACAGGTAACCCCGTGCAACCATAGAAAGCATACATTTCAATGCTTGTGACACTATTGGGAATCGTCACTGAGGTCAAACTGCTGCAATCATAGAAAGCAAAGACTCTAATGCTTGTGACGCTATTGGGAATTTCAATAGAGGTCAAACTGGTGCAACCATTGAAAGCATAACCTCCAATGCGTGTGACGGTATATGTCTTTCCATTATAGGTAACAGACGATGGGATGACAACCGAACCGGAATATTCGTTTGAGTATGAATTATAACTTGACCCTTTGTAAGTAACAGACGCGGTTTGCGTACTACTATTAAAGTCGTAATAAATGCCATCGACTTGTGTGTCGGAGGCAAAAGCAGTTCCTGCGCCGGTCATTAGCGCGAGAAGAAATAAAGATAGTTTTTTTCTCATAGTAAAATCCCTTAATTCGTGTCGGGCGCAACTTTTAATGGTTGATATTGGGGTTGTTATTGTTTATATTCCGAGTTACCGAGTTATCATGATGTCGATGCTCTAAACATGGTACAAAATTAAAAGCGTGAAAGTTATCCACGCTTATTCTCCATCGTAAGGTTCTGGTATTACCTATGTACAAGAATAAACAATAACGTCCACGCCCGATATGTTGCCCTCCCACCCATATACGGGCGAGGACTGAATATAACATATCCACGGGACGCTTATTGCACTATCTTGCTTTGGGTACACAAAATTTACCAGATTCTACGATGCCAAAACAAGCGTCAATAAACGCCTTTTATTATGTCCTTCTGTTTAACGTCAGTAAGTGACGGCTCGTTTTTTACGCTGTCGGTGCCAGCGTTGCTGTTTTACGTCGGCAAGCGACGAGTGGTTATTTATTGAGCTACACCATATTCATATATAGCATCGCTTGGTAAATCAATTTGATCATTCCAATAGATACATGTACGGCTTGCAT
>CAJOCN010000023.1 GCA_905233255.1 Paludibacteraceae bacterium | reverse complement strand
CGCGAAGGTGGGCGGATCGGTCATCGCCGACCTCGGCTTCCGCGTAGCGATGAACGACAACTGGGGCATGTACTTCGGTCTGTACGCCGGCTATGGTTTTACCAACCTCTTGGGCGGAGCCAGGACGGAGGAGATGATCATGGTCAATGCCGCCGACCCGTCCAAGATCGACTACCGCGGTACGTTCGACTCGAACGAGACAGGCAAGGCGAACCTCATCCGTGCGGGTGTGAAGATTGCCATCGACTTCGGTTGGGGCGATAATAAGTCGAAAGCCAAGGAGGCGGAGCGTCTGGCAGCCGAGCAGGCACTCCAAGACTCTATTGCTGCCGCCGAAGCAGAGGCTGCACGTATTGCCGCTGCCAAAGCCGAGCAGGAGCGTATAGCCCGCGAGAAAGCGGCTGCAGCAAAAGCAGAAGCTGCACGCATCGCAGCCGAGAAAGCAGCGGCTGAGAAAGCTGAAGCAGAGCGTATTGCTGCAGAGAAGGCCTTCAGACAAAGCGTGGAAACTATTGCTGTTCACTTCGATGTAGAAGGTGCTAAACTGAATATTCCGGAGGCAGAGAAAGCGGTAGTGGACGAACTGTGCGAGAAGATGAAAGCCGACCCCTCGATGAAGATCGTCATCACCGGTCATACCGATAACTACGGTGACCCGCGTCAGAACCTCGAGTTCTACGGTATCCGCCGTGCCGAGTCCCTGCGTGACTACATGGTAAAACAAGGTGTGGACGCCGGACAGATCCGCTGCGAGTCCAAGGGTCAGACCGAGCCTATAGCTCCGAACGACACACGGGCTAATCGCGCAAAGAACCGCCGTGCCGAGATCCGGTTCGAGTAAAATCCCTGTCCTCGCAATTGTTAATATTTTAGTTAGATTACATGATTTGTGCGAGGTTGACCCCCGGGGCATGCGAATGTCTCGGGGGATTTAAGGGTAAAGCAGGAGGCAAGTAAGGGTAAAGTAAGAGGCAACTCGGAGTCAAATTTTTCCAAAAAAATGCATTCGCTCTTGCATATGTCAAAAAAAAGTAGTAATTTTGCAGCGGATTATGTAAATGGCATAATTTATATAGCATACACTTAACACAATTAACTAATTTATATGCATATGAAGAAAGGTTTATTTCTTAGCCTCATTGCTGCTGCAGTAGTGTTGGCATCGTGTAACAAAACGTTACCGTCTCCGGAACAGATTTCCGTTAACCCGAACCCGCTGGAGAAAGTAGGCGGTAAGGTAAATGCCGAGATCACCGGTACTTTCCCGCAAAAGAAATTCGCTAAAAAAGGTGTGCTCACCGTTACTCCCGTCCTCAAGTATGACGGCAAGGAAGCACTCGGCGAGCCTGTAACCTACGTAGGCGAGAAGGCTAAAGAGAACGGCAAGACCGTTAACTACAAGAACGGCGGCAAGTACAGCCAGAGCTGCTCGTTCGACTATGTTCCCGCAATGCGCAAATCAGAGCTCTACCTCCGCTTCGAGGCCAAGGTAGGCAAGAAAGTGATCGAGATCCCCGACGTGAAGATCGCTGACGGTGTCGTTGCTACCTCCGAGTTGGCTGATGCAAAGGACAACAAGACTGCTGCTACGCCGGACAAGTTCCAACGCGTGATCCAGGAGCTGACCGAGGCGGACATCAAGTTCCTTATCCAGTCCGCTGAACTCCGTTCGTCCGAGACCAAGAGCGAGAACGTAAAAGCTCTCCAGGCTGCTATCAAGGACGCCAAAGAGGCTGAGCGCAAAGAGATCAACAAGATCGAGGTTGCCGGTTACGCATCTCCGGATGGCGGCATGGACCTCAACGAGAAACTCGCTCAGAACCGTCAGAAAGCTGCTGCTAACTTCCTCAAGAAGGACCTCAAGAAGAACAAAGTAGCTAACGCTGTTGAGTCCAAGATCACCGCTGAGGACTGGGAAGGTTTCCAGAAAGCGATGGAGAACAGCAACATGCAGGACAAGGACCTCGTTCTCCGCGTGCTCTCTATGTACAGCGATCCCGAGGAGCGTGAGGCACAGATCAAGAACCTGAGCTCTGTATATGGCACTATCGCCGATGAAATCCTGCCGGCTCTCCGTCGCAGCCGCCTCATCCTCACCACCGACCTCATCGGCAAGAGCGATGACGAGATCCGCGAGCTCGCTAAGAAAGACCCCGCTCAACTCTCTGTTGAGGAGCTCCTCTACGCGGCTACGCTGACCAACGACAAGGCTGAGAAAATGGCTATCTACAAGAAAGCTGCCGAGCAGTACAACGACTACCGCGCTTACAACGGCATGGGCCAGCTCTATTTCGAGGAAGGCAACATCGCCGAGGCTCGTCGCTGCTACGCTAAGGCTCTGGAGATCCAGCCGAACGATCCTGACGTGAACTACAACGCAGGTGTGGCTGCCATGGCTGACGGTGACCTCGCTAAGGCCGAGGAGTACCTCGGTAAGGCTGCCGGCACCAAGGCTAACCTCCAGGCTGCTCTCGGTACCCTCTATACCCAGAAGGGCGACTACAACGCAGCTAAGAAAGCGTACGGCCAGAGCGCTACCAACAACGCTGCCGTTCAGCAGATCCTCGACGAGGACTACGCTGCTGCTTCCAAGACCCTTGACGCTGTGAAGGAGCCGAACGCAACAACCGCTTACCTCAAGGCTGTGGTAGGTGCCCGCACCAACGACAAAGCTGCTGTCTATGCAAACCTGAAGAAAGCCATCGCTCAGGACGCTAAACTCAAAGCTCGTGCTGCACAGGATATCGAGTTCGCTAAGTTCGCTGAGGACGCTGAGTTCCAGGCAATCGTGAAATAAATCGTACATCGTCAATCGAAGTGTCAGTTTTATTTCCGAAAGTAAACAAACCCCGTGAGTGGGACTACCGCCCCATTTACTATGACGAGGAAAAGGAGGCGCGCAAGGATAAAAGACTTGCGCGCCTTCGTCGCGGGGCTTTTAGAGAGGAGCACGAGAAGAACATGACCGAACTGCGTAAGAAACGGCAGTCCAAGCTGCTGTTGTGGTTCATCCTGATCGGTCTGCTCGTGTTCGGACTCTACATACTCCTTTAATAAATGCGCGTACGCGCGTGTGTATGGACGTCATTCATCTGTTACCTGATTCAGTAGCCAACCAGATTGCGGCGGGCGAGGTCATTCAGCGCCCCGCTTCGTGCCTCAAGGAACTGGTGGAGAACAGCCTGGACGCGGGGGCTACCCGTATTCAGGTCATCGTTCGTGATGCCGGACGCACGCTGCTGCAGGTGATCGATGACGGCAAGGGCATGAGCGAGACGGACGCCCGTCTGGCGTTCGAGCGCCACGCTACCAGTAAGATACGCGAGGCGCAGGACCTCTTCACGCTCCGCACCATGGGTTTCCGCGGAGAGGCACTGCCGTCCATCTGCGCTGTGTCGCAGGTGGAGATGACCACCCGCCGCGCCGAGGACGAGACGGGCACCCTGCTGGAGATACACGGCTCGGACGTCATACGCCAGGAACCCTGCGTCTGCCCTGTGGGCACGAACATCAAGGTCTCCAACCTCTTCTTCAACGTCCCCGTACGCCGTAAGTTCCTCAAGACCGACCAGACCGAACTGCGTAACCTCCTCACGGAGTTCTACCACATCGTGCTGGTTTACCCGAAAGTCACGTTCACTTTCGTGCACAACGACGAGATCCTGCTCGAACTGCCCTCCGGCACGGAGAAACAGCGCATCGAGGCGGTCTTCGGTAACCCCAAACGCAATGTTTATACCTCCGCCTTCGTGGATATCAACACCGTGACGGAGATGGTGTCCATCCACGGGTTCGTGATCAAACCCGAGAACGCCACCCGCAAGGCGGAGCAGTATTTCTTCGTCAACGGACGCTACATGCGTCACCCCTATTTTCTGAAAGCTGTACAGACCGCCTATTCAGGCATGCTGACGGCGGATTACCAGCCTTCGTTCTTCATCTATTTTGACATCTCGCCCGAGGCCATCGATGTCAATATACACCCCACCAAGACGGAGATCAAGTTTGCCGACGAGCAATCGATCTTCCAGATTCTCATGGCCTCCGTGCGCGAGGCGCTGGGTAAGTTCACCCTCGCCCCGACCATTGATTTTGACAACCCTTCGTCCATCGATATACCCCTGCCGACTGACCGTCCTGTGGAGCGGCCGCGGGTGGCGGTGGATCCTAATTATAACCCCTTTCATACGCGCAGTAACGTGGTCTATCCCGACCGCGCGCCGCGAGGGTGGGAGAGCCTCTACGAGGGACTTAAAACCGAGGAGGAGCCCGGAATCCTGCGGCACGAGGAGGTGGAGAACTGCCCGCTATGGCAATATGACGGCCGTTACATACTCCTGCCCTCTGCCGAAGGCTTGGTGCTGATTAACCAGCACCGCGCACACACGGCTGTCCTTTATCAGCAGTTTCTCAACCAACTGGTAGAGAGCCGCGGCGCGATGCAACAGCTCCTCTTCCCCGAGGTGCTCGTACTGCCGCAGGACGAGATGGTGCTTCTCTCGCAACTGATCGAAGACCTGCGGGCAATAGGGTTCGACATCGAGCAGTTGAGCCCCGATAGTTATTCGGTACAAGGTGTGCCGGCGCAACTCGTGGAGCAGTCGCCCCTGCCGGTACTCAAACAGATTCTCGCCGCCGTGCGTGAACGGGGGGCAGACACCCGCCGCGAATGGCAGGAGCAGATCGCACTGGGATTGGCGCAGTCGGCGGCGGTCCCTTATGGCAAGACGCTTACCGAACCCGAGATGCGTGACCTCGTCACCCGACTCGTGGCACTGCCCCGATACCGCCGTACGCCGGATGGCAAAACCATCCTCTCGCTCCTCACCGACGAAGAAATCGGGAGAAGATTTTGAAATTTGAAATTTGAAATTTGAGATTTGAAATTTACTATGAAGACATATTCGTTCCATCACTTTAAAAACTCCCTCCTTTTAGGGAGGGTTGGGGTAGGCTTCCTTTTTGTCCTTTTGTTGTCTTGCACGCCGCAGGACCATCTGACTATTCTGCATACCAATGATACCCACTCGCAGGTGGAGCCCAAGTCCAATAACCAAGGCGGTTATGCCCGTCGGATGGGACTCATCAACGAGGAGCGGAAAGCCGACAAGAACCTGCTGCTACTCGATGCAGGCGATTTCTGTCAGGGTACGCCGTACTTCAATTTCTACCACGGCAGAGTGGAACTGGACGCCATGAACCGGATGGGCTACGATGCCGCTACGCTCGGTAACCATGAGTTTGACAATGGGCTCGACACCCTCGCGGCAGTCCTCAAGACGGCTCAGTTCCCGATTGTGTGCGCCAACTATGATTTCTCCGGCACGGCGATGGAAAGTGTTGTCAAACCCTATACAATCGTGCGCAGAGGCGGACTGAAGATCGGTGTCTTCGGTCTCGGCTGTGACCCGAAGGGAATCATCTCCGACAAGAACTTCGCCCCGGCTCTTTATCTGGAGCCATACCCGGTAGCACAGAAGATGGCGGACGAACTGCGTGCCAAAGGCTGCGACCTCGTCATTTGTCTCTCCCACATGGGCACCTACGGCAAAGCCCCTGAAGATGTGTGCGACGTGAACATGGTTCAAGCCACCCGGGGAATCGATGTCGTCATCGGCGGACATACCCATAAATTATATGATAATTTACGCGTCCCCAATCTCTACGGCGACAGTATTCCTGTCTGCCAAATGGGCAAGAGCGGAGTCTATCTGGGTAAGATTGTGCTAGATTTAAGTGACAAAAAGTAAAAATATAGCCGAAAAATTTGCACATGTCAGAAAAAAGCAGTAAATTTGCACCGTTTTTCCGTAAAAGGCGGAAATAGCAACAGACGAATCTTAATAAAAAACACATAAAATTAAACGTATTATGGCAGAAATTGAAGCAAAAGTAAAAGCAATCATTGCTGATAAGCTGGGTGTAGAAGAGGCTCAAATTACCAAAGAGGCTAACTTCCAAACCGATCTGGGCGCTGACTCGCTGGACACCGTAGAGATGATCATGGAGTTCGAGAAGGAGTTCAATATCGAGATCCCTGACGAGGATACCCAGAAGATTGCTACCGTAGGCGACGCGATCGCTTATGTGGAGAAAAAAGTAGAAAAGTAATTTTCTTTACACAAGAGTCTGCGAGTTTACGGGAGTACTGTAAACTCGTACTTTTATATCTACAAGGAGAGTTTTATATGCAGTTACGAAGAGTTGTTATAACAGGCCTTGGAGCCCTTACCCCGGTGGGTAATTCGGCGAAAGAGACATGGGACGCATTGGTCGCCGGCAAGAGCGGCATTGCGCCCATTACGGCTTTCGATGCTACTAACTTTAAAACCCGCTTTGCCGGAGAGGTGAAGGGTTTTGACCCCACGCCGCTCATGGATCGTAAGGAGGCTCGTAAGATGGACCGATATTCGCAGTTCTCCGTCTGGGTGGCAGACGAGGCGCTCAAGGACAGTGGTCTTGATCTGGAGAAAGAGGACCGTTCCCGTGTAGGCGTTATTTGGGGTAGCGGAATGGGAGGACTCCACTCCACCGAGGAGGAGATCATCGATTTTGCGAAAGGTGACGGCGTACCGCGCTTCAATCCTTTCATGATCCCGAAGGCCATCCCGTCTATCGCAGCCGGACAGATTTCTATCCGTTTCGGTCTGGGTGGTCCCAGTTTCTCGGTCAGCACGGCTTGTTCGTCGTCCTCCCACGCGGTAGGTTCGGCGTTCGACCAGATCCGTCTGGGGCATGCCGATGTACTGCTTACGGGCGGTGCCGACGCAGACATTACCTATACCGGTATAGGCGGCTTCAACTCGCTGCATGCTCTCTCTACCAATAACGATCACCCCGAGTCTGCCAGCCGGCCGTTCTCCAAGAGTCGCGACGGCTTCGTCTTAGGCGAAGGAGCTGCGTGCCTCATCCTGGAGGACTACGAGCACGCTAAGGCGCGCGGCGCGAAGATCTACGCCGAGGTGGTAGGAGAGGGTATGACCTCCGACGCATACCACATGACCGCTCCCGATCCCGAGGGAAAAGGGGCTGAACGCGTCATGAGGCTCGCGCTGCGCGACGCAGGACTGGAGCCCGGACAGATTGATTTTATCAATACGCACGGTACCTCCACGCCGCTCGGCGACGTCACGGAGGTGAAAGCGATCCAGCGGGTGTTCGGAGATCATGTCTATGAGATGAATCTCGACTCGACCAAGTCCATGACCGGTCACCTCATCGGTGCGACCGGTGCCGTGGAAGCACTCGCGTGCGTCATGGCGCTCAAGGAGGGTATCATCCCGCCGACCATCAACCATGACCCCGAGGACAAGGACGAGGAGATTGACTATCGCATAAACTTCACATTCGATAAAGCCCAGAAACGCGATATCAAGTATGCGCTGAGCAACACCTTCGGGTTCGGAGGACACAACGCCTGCCTGATCTTCAAGAAATGGGAAGAATAAGTTAGGGAAGGGTGCCCCTTGAACGCACCTGATTAGTCTATTTATTAAAATTAAAGGTATTATGATTGCAAAAATCGGAGAAAACGCAGGCCTCGTATGGGGTGCACTGCAGAACGGTGCTCAAGGTTTGAAAGCACTGAAGAAAGCTACCAAGCTGAAGAACGATGAGCTCTTTTTGGCTCTCGGTTGGCTCGCTCGTGAAGGCAAACTTACCTTCGAGGAGAAAGAGGCTGACCTTTTTGTAGCACTGGCATAACCATGGTTATAGCTATCGTAGGCGCCTCGGGTGCCGTCGGACAGGAATTGCTGGCTGTTCTTGAACAGCGGCAATTCCCGCTCTCCGAACTACGGTTGTTCGGGTCCGAGCGCAGTGCCGGCAAGAAATATGTATTCAGAGGCAGAGAGTACACCGTACAACTGCTCCAACATAACGACGCTTTCAAGGGCGTCGATATTGCTTTTGTCTCCGCGGGCGCAGGCGTGTCACGCATGTATGCGGAGGATATCACCCGTTTCGGTACGATCATGATTGATAACTCATCGGCCTTCCGCATGGAGGACGATGTGCCTTTGGTCGTACCCGAGGTGAACGCGGCGGACGCACTCAACCGTCCCCGTAACATCATCGCCAACCCGAACTGCACGACCATCCAGATGGTAGTGGCGCTGCAGGCGATCGAGCGCCTGAGCCATGTCCGCCGGGTACACGTAGCTACTTATCAGGCGGCTTCGGGTGCCGGCGCGCAGGCGATGAAGGAGTTGGAAACCCAATACCGTCAGGTGCTCAATAACGAACCCGTGACGGTCAATAAGTTCGCTTATCAGTTAGCGTACAACCTCATTCCTCATATAGATGTCTTCACCGACAACGGCTACACCAAAGAGGAGATGAAGATGTTCAACGAGACGCGTAAGATCATGCACTCGGACATCAAGGTCAGCGCCACCTGTGTGCGTGTGCCCTCGCTCAGAGCGCATAGCGAAGCCGTTTGGCTCGAGACGGAGCAACCCGTCTCGGTGGCGCAGGCCCGCGAGGCGTTCTCTCACGCCGAAGGCTGCGTGCTGATGGACGAACCGGAGAACAAGATTTATCCCATGCCGCTCTTCCTGAGCGGTAAGGACGAGGTCTTCATCGGACGCATCCGCAAGGACCTGACGGACGAGAACAGTCTCTCTTTCTGGTGCGTGAGCGACCAGATCCGTAAGGGCGCCGCACTCAATGCCGTCCAGATAGCAGAGTATCTGCTGAAATGCAAAAATGGTAAATGACCCAATGGTAAATATCGAGATCATGGCTCCTGTGGGCTGTTGGGAGTCTCTGGCTGCGGCGATCCACGCCGGAGCTACTTCGGTCTATTTCGGTATCGAGCATCTCAACATGCGTGCCCGCTCGTCGGTCAACTTCACGACGGACGACATGTCCACGATCGTTGCTACCTGCCGCGAGGCGGGCGTGAAGACCTACCTGACGGTCAATACCGTTATGTACCCCGAGGACCTGCCGCTGATGCGGGAGATCGTGGACAAGGCGCATGAGGTGGGTGTGGATGCCATCATCGCTTCCGACATCGCCGTCATGCAGTACGCCAACTCCATCGGCCAGGAGGTACACCTCTCTACCCAACTCAACATCGCCAACACCGAGGCGCTGCGGTTCTACGCGCAGTTCGCCGATGTCGTGGTGCTGGCGCGGGAGCTGAACATGGATCAGGTGGCATCTATCTACCGCGACATTCAAGAGCAGCATATATGCGGCCGCTCGGGCGAACCGATCCGCATTGAGATGTTCTGTCACGGTGCGCTCTGTATGGCGGTCAGCGGCAAGTGCTACCTCTCGCTCAATAACTACGGCCTTTCTGCCAACCGCGGCGCGTGCGTACAGGTCTGCCGGCGCGGCTATACGGTCCGGGACAAGTCCTCCGACCTCGAGCTCGACATCGACAACCAGTATATCATGAGCCCAAAGGACCTCAAGACCATTCATTTCCTCAATAAGATGCTCGACGCCGGGGTACGGGTTCTCAAGATAGAGGGCAGAGCACGTGGGGCGGAGTATGTGGACACCGTCGTGCGGTGCTACAAGGAGGCGGTGGAGGCTTGGCAGCGCGGCGAGTACGCCGACGATGCCGTCATCGAGCCTAAGATAGCCGGCTGGAACGAACGGCTCAGCAGAGTCTTCAACCGCGGTTTCTGGGACGGGTATTATCAGGGTCAGAAACTGGGCGAATGGACTCATTCCTACGGTAACAAAGCGACGCGGAAGAAGGTCTATGCCGCCAAATGTACCAATTTCTTCAAGAACCTGAGTGTGGCGGAGTTCCTCGTGGAGGCGGTGGATACGATTGAGGAAGGGCAGGAACTGCTTATCACCGGCGAGACAACCGGCGTATATGAATGTACGGCGAAAGACCTGCATGACACGCACGGCAAACCGACCACCCGGGTCAATAAAGGAGACTATTTCTCGCTCAAGACGGATACCCTTATCCGCCGAGGCGACAAACTATATTTATGGACGGAATAGCACATATCAGTTCGGTTCTCTCTTCGCCGTGGATAGCATGGATCATGCTGGCGCTGATGGGCTGTGCGGTCTTCGCCGAGTGGTATCAACCCGGCGTGATTCTGCAGTCACCCTCGTCGTTCTTCGCCCGCACGGACCGCACTTACCGCGAGTCGCCGGCTAACTTCATGGGACAACTGCTGATCACGCTCTTCCGGCTGGGCACGATAGCTATGATGCTCTTCCTCTGTGTATGTCCGGAGAACAGTGCTTCGATGGCGGCGTACGGATTGATCCTGGCTGGGGTGATAGCCGTCATCCTGGTTAAGATGCTGATGGCAGTGGCGGTCGATTATGTGTTCCTGCTCACCCGCCGTTACGGAGCGGCGTACGAGCCTTACGGCGATCTGGTGACGATGAGTGCGCTTCTCCTCTATCCCGCCGCATTGATATTGATCCGTTTCGGCACGCCTCAAGCTGCACAATGGGTCGCCGCTATAACGGCTGTGCTGTTCCTTATCCTGTGGATATACAGGGCGTGGAGGACATATGTGTCCTCTCTGATGGCTTCGCTCTATCTGATGATGTATATCGCTACGATGGAGATTTTGCCTTTGGCAGGGCTGGTTTATTTATCCGAAAAAATTATCACCATTATATGATTAAGAAAATTCTTTTTTCACAACCTCAGCCGGTCACGGCTCATAACCCCTACACGCGGTTAGAGGAGCTGTACGGCGTGCAATGTGATTTTTACCAGTTCATTCATGTGGAGGGACTGGAGGCGCGTGAGTTCCGCCAGCAGCGTATCAACCCGCTGGATTATACGGCTGTGATCCTGAACTCCCGGTTAGGCGCAGAGCATTATTTCCGCCTCTGCGAGGAGATGCGACTGACCGTGCCCGACTCGATGCATTATTACTGCAACTCCGAGCAGGTGGGACTCTACCTGCAGAAGTTCATCAACTACCGCAAGCGCAAGGTCTTCTTTCCCGAGACGGGTAATAAGTTCGAGGATCTGCTGCCGGCTATGCACCGCCGCCCGAACGAGAAATACCTGATGGTGCTCTCGGATATCCATAATGACGACCAGATCAACATGTTCGCCGAGAACGGTATAGAGGTTACTCCGGCGATCATGTACCGCACCGTGACGACCCCGTGGCCGAAGGACAAACCCTTCGATTATGACCTCGTAGCGCTCTTCACACCCGCCGGCGTCACTTCGCTCAAGGAGAATTTCCCGGACTGGAAACAAGGAAACACTATTATCGCTGCTTTTGGTGACGGTACGGTGCGTGCGCTCGAGGACGCCGGCTACCGCGTAGATATTGAAGCCGGACCAGGTAAAGAGTTTGCCTCCCTGCCCATGGCGATTGCCGACTATCTGGACAAATTATAATTGTGAATTGTGCATTGTGCATTGTGAATTGAATTGAATACTTTTTCCAAGCATAGCAGACTCTGCGGACAGCAGCGCATCTCCGCTCTGTACAAAGAGGGGCAGCGTTTCACGGCCTGGCCGCTGCGGGTGACCTACGCGCCGACTGAGGACGATACGCAGGTGCTCGTGTGGGCACCCAAATCGCTCTTCAAGCGTGCCGTCAAGCGCAACCGCCTGCGCCGGCTCATGCGTGAGGCGTACCGCCTCAACCAGGGACTGTTGGAGGGGGCATACCTGCTGGCATTCAATTATATTGACAAGGAGGAACAATCATACCAAACGATAGAGAAAGCGGTTGTCAAAGCCTTAAAGAAGATTGCGAACAATGACAAATGAGCATAACAATCTCCCTCCTTTCAGGGAGGGTCGGGGTAGGCTTTTGCTCCGCAAGATTTTCCTCCTCCCCGTCTATTTCTACCGCGTGTTCATCTCTCCGCTCACGCCGCCGTCTTGCCGCTACACGCCTACCTGCAGCCAGTACATGGTGGAGGCTGTCCTCAAGTACGGCATCTTCAAAGGCGGATGGCTGGGCATCAAGCGGATACTCCGCTGCCATCCCTGGGGCGGCTCCGGCTATGACCCCGTACCCTGATATAATTTTCAAATCTTCAAATCTTCAAATCTTCAAATTCCTTTATGAGGATCGATATCATCACTTGTTGTCCCGAGCTGCTTGAGTCGCCGCTCAACCACTCGATCATTCAACGCGCGAAGGATAAAGGCCTTTGCGAGATCTACGTGCATAACCTGCGGGACTGGACACTCGACAAGCACCGTAAGGTGGACGACTATGCCTTCGGCTTCGGTGCCGGTATGGTGCTGCAGATCGAGCCCATCGACCGCCTTATTACCCACCTCAAGTCCGAGCGCGACTATGACGAGATCATCTTCACCGCCCCGGACGGCGAGCGGTTTGACCAGAAAGCGGCGAACAGCCTCTCCCTCAAGCAGAATATCATCATCCTCTGCGGCCACTACAAGGGCGTGGACCAACGCGTGCGCGATCATCTCATCACGCGCGAGTACAGCATCGGCGACTTCGTCCTGACCGGAGGAGAGATGCCGGCGGCATTGATGACCGACGCTATCGTACGACTCCTGCCCGGCGCGCTGGGAGATGTGGAGTCCGCACTCAATGACTCCTTCCAGGACGGGCTCCTCGAAGCAGGCGTCTATACCCGACCCGCGGACTACAAAGGATGGAAGGTCCCCGAGATACTCCTTTCCGGTCATCAGGCGAAGATTGAAGACTGGCTATACGAGCAATCGCTGGCGCATACCAGGGAGCGAAGGCCCGATTTATTAGATAAGGATTAAAATATCGTATTTCTGTTCTGAAACCCTCTTTTTGCAAACTTGGAATTGCAAAAATATGTTTAATAACATTTTCTTTGTAAATAATTTGGTCATATTGCAAAAAAGCAGTAATTTTGCACCGTGTTTTTCATGGTATTAGATTTAAGGTTAAGTAAAAAGATTGGGTTGTCGGGAGACAACCTTCTTTGTTTTTATACGATTTTGTAACTTTTTTCTTGCGTATATCAATTATTTTTTGTAATTTTGCCATTCGAATCGTCAAATGGTAAATGACTAAATTAAAATCGAGGCATGGAGACACTTATTTCTGTTATCGGCGGGGCGAACATGGATATGGCGGCAACGCTGAACGGTGCGTTCATAGCGGCGGACTCTAATCCCGGACATATTGAGGTGGGGCACGGCGGCGTGGCGCGTAACATAGCGCACAATCTGGCGCTCTTAGGAGCACGTGTCCAACTCCTGACCATCTTCGGAGGAGACCTCTTTGGCGGACTGCTGCATGATTACTGCAAGCAGCAAGGGATCGACACCCATCTCTCCGAGAGGGTGAACGAGATGCGCTCCGGGCTCTATCTCAGCCTCCATAATCACGGCGGAGAGATGATCGCAGCGGTGGCGGACACCGAGGCTATCAAACTCATTACGCCCGAGTGGCTCGCCAAACGCAGCGGCGAGATTAATAGTTCGGACTACGTGATTGCCGATACGAACATCTCCGAGGATGCCATCCGGTGGCTCATGGAGAACGTGACGGTACCGCTTTTCATCGATGGCGTGAGCACGACCAAGTCGCATAAAGTGGTTAATGCTCTGCAAAAAGCCAAACTGCCGTACCTCCATACGCTCAAACTGAACCTCAAAGAGGCGTTGGCGGTGACCGACTCGGGCACCTACGCCGAAGCGGCGCAGAAACTGCTTGACCTCGGTGTGGCGCATGTCTATATCACCCTGAGTGCCGACGGCGTCTATTGCCGCACCGCCGCCGAGGAGTGGCTCTATCCGGCGCTGCCCGTGGAGATCGTCAATACTACCGGTGCGGGCGATGCGTTCCTCGCAGGAGTAGTGCTGGCGCACGCCAGAGGAATCGATTTTCCCAAGACCGCTCAGTACGGCCTGATGGCTGCCCGAGCCGCTATCATGAGCCCCAAAGCCGTGAATACAGACATTGCAAATATCTTATTATAATGAAAAATGAAATTAATCGTGCCCTTGTGGCTAAGAAAAATGAATATCTTTCTATATCGGACGAAGTGAAAGCGGCGCTGGCGGCAGGCAAGCCGGTAGTGGCGTTGGAATCCACGATCATCAGTCACGGAATGCCGTACCCGCAGAACGTGGAAACAGCGCTGCGGGTGGAACAGACGATCCGCGAGAACGGCGCTGTGCCGGCTACGATCGCTATCATCGGCGGCAAACTCAAAGCCGGTTGCACGCCGGAGGAGATCGAGTATTTAGGACGGAAAGGTCAGGCGGTGACGAAAGCTTCGCGCCGTGACCTGCCGGTACTGATCGCCCGTAAGGCCGACGGCGCTACGACCGTCACGACGACCATGATCATCGCCGCCATGGCGGGTATCAAGGTCTTTGCTACCGGCGGTATCGGCGGCGTGCACCGCGGCGCGCAACAGACCTTCGACATCTCTGCCGACCTCGAGGAACTGGCGCAGACACCGGTGATGGTCGTTTGCGCGGGTGCCAAGTCCATCCTCGACCTCGGGCTGACGCTCGAGTACCTGGAGACCAAAGGTGTGCCGGTGATCGGTTACGGCACGGATGAACTGCCGGCGTTCTACACCCGCCATAGCGGATTCCAAGTGGACTACCGCATCGACAGCCCCGAAGAACTGGCGGCGGCTTTCAGAGCCAAACTCGATTGCGGTCTGAAGGGCGGAATGCTCGTGACGAACCCCATCCCCGAGGAGTACTCGATGCCCAAAGAGGTCATCGACAGAGCTATCGAGCAAGCCCTCAAGGAAATGGACGAAGCCGGAATACATGGCAAGCAATGTACGCCCTTCCTGTTAGCGAAAGTCAAAGACCTCACCGGCGGCGAGAGCTTGGCGTCCAATATTCAGTTAGTACTCAACAATGCCCGTCTGGCGGCAAAAACAGCGAAAGCCTTATGCGAAAAATAATCCTCCTTGGTACTTTGTGCTTCGTACCTTTGTTCCTTTGTACGGCTTGCCACAAGCAGCCGGTGTGCGTAACCTCCGTTACGACGGCGGCAATCCCCGTGGACGCCTCCGCGGACGCTGTCCGGGATAGTTCCTACACCGCGTACCTCGTACCTACCAAAGCAGCGCTGGAACGTGAAATGGGAGTGCAAATCGGCTATGCGCCTGAGCGGCTGTGGATAGGCGAACCCGAGTGTCCGATGCTCAACTGGGCTACCGACGCCCTCTGGGAGGCGGCTAAACCTGTTTATCCGGGTAAGGTGGACATCGCTATCGTGAACATGGGCGGTATGCGCTGCCCGTGGGAGGCGGGACCCATCACCCGGGGCAATGTGTTCGAACTGATGCCGTTCGATAACGAACTGGTGGTACTGACCCTCAAAGGCGAAGATATCATCGCCCTCTGCGAGTCGTTCGCCCGCTACGGAGGGCAGGGCGTAGCCGGCATGACGGTGAAGGTAGTAGATGGTAAGTTGGCAGATGTGCAGGTGGGCGGCAAAGCGGTCGATCCCAAGGCGCTCTATACCATCGCTACGAGCGATTATCTGTCCGGCGGAACGGACCATATGGACGCATTGACGCGCCATACGGAGTACTGGAAGAGCGATCTGCTCATCCGCGATCTGTACCTGGAGGCTGTAGAGAAACAGGACACTATCCGCGCAGCAGTTGACGGACGGATGTGTTTTCTGTAGTGACGGTGAGTTGCGTGGGCACGCCGAGCCATAACGGCAGGTTGCGCTCCACATGCCCAATAGGGGCGTTGAAAAGAACGGGGTAGTCGTAGTCTGCGACTGCCTCTTTTATTGTCTCATAGACCGTGCAGCCCATCGAGGGATCGTCCTCGCAGTCGGAGAACTGACCTACAATCAGTCCGCTGATACCCGCCAGTACGCCGCTCAGCCGCAGGTTACGCATCATCCGGTCTATGTGGTAATGCCGCTCGGCAATGTCCTCGATCAAAAGGATAGGCTTTTGATTTGAAATTTGAAAATTTGAAAATTTGAAAATTGACCGTAGGTCATAAGGTGTGCCTTGTAGGCCGTAGAGGACGGAGAGGTTACCGCCGATGACGGGTGCACAGGCTTCGCCTGCGCGGTTCAAGGGGTGGCTCTCCCATGTGTATTCCGGCGCTTCGCCTGCCAGCACTCTGCGCAGCGCTACGATCGGTTCGCTATCCTCCGGCAGGGTAGCTATGTGTTTGCACATGATCCCGTGTACGGAAGGCTGATGACTGAGGGCGGACAACTGATGCAACGCCGTGATGTCGCTGAAACCGATGATAGGTTTGGTGATGGGCGCAATGCGGTCGATGATACGTTGCAGACCATAGCCTCCGCGGGTACAGAGGATGACATCGACACTCGGATCAGCCAGTGCGTCGTTCAGATCGGCTGCGCGCTCATCGTCCGTGCCGGCAAACCGTCCCCATTTCCCGCGTGCGTGCGCGCCCTCGCTCACTATATATCCCCACGCGCGCAAGCGTGCAGTGGCTTGGTCGATGTACTCGGTGTCTATCGCACCGGACGGAGCTACTATCCTAATTCCTTTCATCTTTCAACTTTCATCTTTCAACTTTCAACTTTCAACTTTCATCTTTCATCTTTCATCTTTCAACTATATAGCTTGTGCTCGATCCAGTTGACGAACCGTTTGGGGAGAATGCGGTCGAGCAGGCAGAGCACGCGGTACAGCATTCCGCCCACGTACTGCGGCCGCGGGCTATGGCAGGTAGCAATATGGTAGAAGAGTTTCGCCATCTCAATAGGCTCCATACCGGCGCGTTCGTCACGCTCCATGTTGGTGATGGCTTTGTGGGCAGAACGGTAGATATCTTCGCCGGCGCGTGATTTGTCGCGGGCGTCGGTGAAACCTGTGGATACGTCGCCGGGCATGATTACGGAGACGGAGATCCCGAAATCCCGTACCTCGTTCGCCAGCGCCAGCGCCATGGCGTTGATAGCCGCCTTGGAGGCGGAGTAGAAAGCCTGGTAGGGGACGGGCAGTTGGGCAGCGACGGAGGAGGTGTAGATAATCCGTCCGAAGCCCTGCTTGCGGAGCTGCGGCAGGATAGCCTGGGTGAACCGCACGGCGCCCATGAAATTGACATCCATCTGATGCTCGGCGGCACGGATCTCCGTGAACTCGATCGGTCCCGAGATACCATACCCGGCATTGGAGATGACGACATCTATATGGTCCGTCCGGGAGAGCACCTCTGCGACCGCCTCGCGGCAACTCGCCTCGTCGCACACATCGCAGAAGATATGCGTGGTTTCACCCGCGCCTTTCGCCTCTTCCGCCCCGTGTCTGCTTAGTTCAAAGACGCGCCAGCCCCGCTCTGCGAAGAGCGAGGCTGTTGCTTTCCCTATGCCGGAACTACCGCCGGTGATTACAAGTGTATTCATTGATTTGATAATTTGAGGATTTGAAGATTTGAGGATTAATTTATGTCATTTTGCTTGTAACTATAATCATCAAATTTTCAAATTTTCAAATCCTGAATTTTTAATACGCCAGACCCTCGGGAGCACCTTCGCGCAGAACGCGGGCGATGATCTCCGTTGCTTCGTCGATCACCGGCTCGGTGTGGGTCGCCATGAGCGTGGTACGCAGCAGACACTCGCCTTCCACGCACGCCGGCGCAATAACAGGGTTCACATACACACCTTCCTCGAACATCTTCTTACCGAAATAGAGCGTGTCAAGGGTCTTGTAGGTGAAAATCGGCACGATCGGCGTCGGTGCCTCGATGATCTTGATGCCGGCAGCGAGCAACGATTTCTGGAAATACTTGGCGATATTCATCAGTCGTGTCGGCCTCTCGGGATCGAGGATCAGCTGGTGCAGCGCCTCGAGCGCCGTAGCGGTGGAGCAGGGGGTGATGGCAGCGGAGAAGATGAACGGACGGCTCACGTGGCGCAACCAGTCGGCTACGCGGTGGCTCGTCAGCATACATCCGCCGATGGACGCCAGCGACTTGGAGAACGTCAGCATGGTGATATCCACCTTGTCGGTCAGACCGAAATGTGCCGCTGTACCGCGACCGCCGGGACCTAACACGCCGAAACCGTGTGCGTCATCGACCATCACGCGGGCGTGGTATTTCTCTGCCAACGCGCATATCTCCGGCAGCTTGCATATGTCGCCGCGCATGGAGAACACGCCGTCGGTGACAATCAGTTTGCCGGCATTGTCGGGGATGGACTGCAGCTGCCGCTCCAAGTCCTGCATGTCCGAGTGACGGTAACGCAGTACCTTCGCGAAAGACAGACGGCAGGCATCGTAGATAGAAGCGTGATTCTCGCGGTCGTTGAGGATATAATCATCCTTGCCGCAGATAGCGGAGATGATAGCCAGGTTGGTCTGGAATCCCGTCGAGACGGTCATACACTCCTCGTAACCGGTGAACTCGGCCAGCTCTTTCTCCAGCTGCAAGTGCAGGTCGAGCGTGCCGTTCAGAAAACGGCTGCCGCTCACGCCGGTACCGTATTTGTCCAGCGCATCGTGTCCGGCTTTGATCACCGCCTCGTTCTCCGTGAAGCCGAGGTAGTTATTGGAGCCTAACATGATCACGCGGTGGTTCTCCATCTTCACCACAGGGGCTTGACGGCTCTCCAACTCGTGGAAATACGGATAGACATGTAGTTTGCGCGCCAGTTTAAGGGTCTCAAAGTGGTCGCATTTTTCGAATAAATCCATAGAAAATAATAGTATAAAGTCGAAAGACAAAAGACCGTAACCTACGGTTACTCAAAGCATAATCGGCTTTGAACGATAGTGGTCTTTGAGCGTTAGCGGTCTTTTATCTTTGAGCGTTAGCGGTCTGATTAAAGAACGTTGAGATCCTTTAAAATCGCAGTAGTCTTGCGTACGGCTGCTTCGGACTCGTGCAGTTTGGCGCTCTCAGCCTCGGAGAGTTTGAGCTCCAGAATCTTCTCGATACCGTTCTTTCCGATGATACAGGGTACACCGATGGTGATGTCCTTCATGCCATACTCGCCCTCCAGGGCAGCGGAGCAGGGGATCATCTTCTTCTGGTCCTTGATGATCGCCTCGGCTACGGAAGCAGCGGCAGCACCCGGAGCCATCCATGCGGACGTACCGAGCAGACCGGTCAGCGTAGCGCCGCCTACCATCGTGCTCTTAACCACGTTCTCCAGCTCCTCCTGGCTCAGGAACTCCGATACGTTGATACCTTTGTAGGTCGTGTAGGAGGTCAGCGGGATCATCGTCGTGTCGCCGTGACCGCCGATTACGAAGCCGTCCACATCGTTGGCGTTGCATTTGAGCGCCTGGCTCAGGAAGTATTTCAGACGGGCGCTGTCGAGTGCGCCACCCATACCGATCACGCGGTTACGCGGCAGTTTGAGCGCGTGGAGCGTCAGGTATGCCATCGTGTCCATTGGGTTGGAAACGACTACGAGGATAGCGTTCGGGCTGTATTTGAGCACCTGGTCGCAAACGCTCTTTACGATACCGGCGTTCACACCGATCAACTCCTCACGGGTCATACCCGGCTTGCGCGGCAGACCGCTGGTGATGATCACTACGTCAGAACCGCTCGTCTTGCTGTAATCATTCGTCACACCCGTAACAACGGTGTCGAAGCCCATCAGCTGAGCCGTTTGCATGATATCCATGGCTTTGCCCTCAGCAAAACCCTCTTTGATGTCGATCAGACATACCTCGTTGGCTACCTCATTAACTGCCAACACGTTCGCACACGTAGCACCTACGTTACCTGCGCCTACTACTGTTACTTTACTCATTGTCTTAGTATATTTTTATGTTAATTTTCAAAAAAGCGAGCAAAGGTACAATTTTTTTTGTATATATACAAATTTTTAATAATAAAAGTGCAAATTTTGTGTTTTTTGTAACCCAATGTTGTATAATTGCAATTTTTGTCGTACCTTTGTAGCGTTTTTTTCTAAATGATTATGAAAAAGTCTATAACCTCACTCTTGTCCCTGGTGTTTCTATCCATTTCCATGGTAAGTCTCGCTGCACCATGGGATGGCAGTGCGTCTGTCCCGGTCAATGACGGTACGACCTACACGATTTCCACGCCCGAACAATTGGCGTGGGTGGCTCAGCAGAGCCGGACGAACAATTTCGCGGGCAAGACAATCCGCCTCACTGCTGATCTGGATTTAGGCGGTGCGCAGGCTACTCCGCAGAGTTGGGAACCGATCGGCAGCGCAGCGATGCCGTTCATGGGCGAGTTGGACGGAGCGAGCCACGTGCTCTATAATTTCTATATTCTCTCGTCTCAACTGCCGCAGGGTGCGGGTCTGGTGGCAGAGACGGGCGCGGATGCCGAGGTGCACCATCTCGCTATCGCGCAGGGACAGATCATGACCGATGGATCGAGTAACGTAGGATGCCTCGTGGGACTCAACCGCGGAGCAGTGCACCACTGCTTCAATATGGCGCAGATCATCGCCCATAACGGCGATCATGTGGGTGGTCTGGTGGGGGCTAACTACGGCTCAATCTCCTATGCCTATAATACCGGAATCATCACCGATGCCCGCACCCATGTGGGCGGACTCGTGGGATATAATCACCCTTCCGCCACCCTTAATAACTGCTATAACGCAGGGTACTGCAAGGGCTCGGACCATGTGGGGGCGCTCTTCGGTACCAACCTGGCACCCGTGGCGAACCTCACGAACCTCAAGTTCGACCAGCAACTGACGCGTATGTACGCTACCGGCGATGGTTCCAACGATACCATCATGACCAATAACAACCTCTACGCCGTAGCGGTCTCCAGGTATTCGATCTTTGATGGTCAGAGTCCTTATTTCAGGGATGCACAGTGGTATTCCCATGCCCGAGGATGGTACGCGCAGCTGGCGTGTTTTAAGGATCACCCGGCTTCGGAACTATCTATCCGGACCATCTGGTTGGACGGCGAGAATCTGCCTATCGAGCGTGCCGAAGGAGTAGGGGCTCCGAAGGAGGAGTATAAGATCCGAGACCCCTTCTGGCTGGACGTCATGCCGAATACGTTCGACGCTTGCCAATGGCACTCACCTAACCAGGAGATCATCGAGATCGCCTCGCCTACCGCCCGGGAGGCAAAGGTACACCGACCTTGCGGCAACCAGGAGGTCATTCTGACAGTCTCCTGCGGCGATTTCGTCAAACAGATATATACCAACGTCAAGGGCTACGACCCCTTCGATGCCGGTAAGTTGGACGGCGATGTATCGGCTTGCTGGAACCAAGAGGATGTCAAACTCAGAACCTCCAATACCGGCGGCAAGGAGGCTACCGGCGGTAAGGATGACGAGCAGTACGTGCACACGGACTATGAGCCGTGCTACCAGTACATGATCATCCGCGACACGGTTATCACCGATGCATACCACCATAAGACCTACGTGCCCATTGACACTTTCTTTATGCCTCACCCTACGTACTGGGAATGGGCGATGCCGACCGACGTACCGGGTGAGTACTCGTTCCGCCGGTATGTGCATGACTACCAGTGTCAGACGGAGTGGATGCCGTCCAAAGTGCCGGTAGGCTCCAATGACGGACGTGTGGACCTTCATGTGCGGCAGAAGTTCGACCCGGGTGAGTTGGTGGAGAAACCCGACACCCTCTATGGTGCCCTGCCGAAGACGATCCATATCGCGAGTGCCCGTGATGCTTCCGGAGGAGGCGGAGCCTTCAGTTACACATGGTCGCTCACCCGCAAGGAGTGGATACCGGCGACCGAGGAGTGGCGGTTCGTGCAGGACGACACCCGGAACCCGCTCTATGTCAGCGGCGCACTGATCAACACTCCTTCGTTCGACTATACGTTCACCAAACCCGGCGAGTACTCCTTCACGCGGTGGGCAAGTGAGAGTTCCTGCGAGGCAACGCCGCAGGAGTCCTGGCGACCGCACGTGGTGGTCGTCTATGCCGCCATCGATGCCGGTAAGATAGACTCGTACGAACGCGCCCTCTGCGACCCGCTCTGTACCGATACGATCCACGAACTTGACACTGTCTCCGGCGGTAACGGACGCTATACCTACCGGTGGCTCTGTAACGGCGTGCCCGTTCCCGACAGTGACACCACGGAACTCATGTTAGAGAACTACCCCATGACGACCGGACAGACTTATGTCTTCACCCGTCAGGCCAAGGACAACTCGGGACTCATGGACTGGGTCAGTTCGGCGGGTGCCGTGACGATCGAGATCTACGAGGCGTACTCCGCCGGTGCAATCACGCCGGTTGATGAACAACTCTGCTCGGATGCCCTTGCTGTTTCCGAGATACCGATGCACCTGACCGAACAGACCGCTCCGCACGGCGAGGAGGGCAGTTCCTTCCGCTATGCATGGCTGCTCTTCCGCGGAGGAGCGGACACACTCCTGCTGGATACCATCCGCCACGACGCACCGACCCTCGACACCACGATCACGCTCAGTGCCTACGGGGTGACGCTACCTGCCACGCTCTTTGTGCAACGGATCGTCAAAAACACCCTTTGTGAAGCCGATTGGAAAACCTCGGCGAACACCGCTATGTGGCGGTTCGGACGGTCGGAGAGCAAACAGGTGGAGGTCAAGGTGTGTGAGAGCGAGATACCTTATTCCTATCTCTATACGTACGCGGACGGGCACACGCAATCTTTCTCTTTTTCTGAATCCGGTCAGACTTATACCGTCGATGATGAGACAACCGAAGGCTGTCCGTTGACCGTCACCCTCACCGCGCATGTTACTCCGCAGCCTTCGGTGGAGGTGCGGCCGATAGGGACCTTCTGCGAGTCGGCAGATACGTTGGCGGTCTATTATGACCTTTTGGGCGGAGAACCCGACCACTGGGACCTCACTTTCTCGGACGGTGCCCGCGCGGCGGGTTTCGCCGATTCGCTCCATGTGCCCCTCTCGGGCGAGGGCGTGATCCGTATTCCCGTGCCGGACACACTCCGCTACGGCGAGTATGCGCTCACCCTCACTTTCTACGCTGATGCGTCGAACTCGGATGACTGCCGCTCGACGGCTCCGCAAACCCTCTCTTTTGCCCTCGCAATGGACGGATTTGTGCACCGCAAGGATAATGATGTCGTCTTTGTCGATAACAGCGGCAAGCACTCCGACGATGGACTCACGTTCGTTGCCTACCAGTGGTATAAGAACGGCGAACCGATGGAGGGGCAGACGGGGCAGTTCTACTACGAATACCTCGGACTCAACGGGTTCTATTATGTGGTTATGACCGGAGCCGACGGAAGGCAGTACCGCTCCTGCGAGTATGAGTACCGTCCGACCCAGGATATTGTACACTCTACAAACACCCTACGCCCTGCACAGAAGATTCTCAGGAACGGGCAACTGCTCCTCCTCGTAGGCAAAAAGATGTATAACGCTTTAGGACAGGAGGTGGCGCTATGAAATGCACAATTTACAATTTACAATTTATAATTGTCCTCCTCGCCCTCGCCCTGCACGGCGCAGCCCTATACGCTGAGGACGCAAACCCTTCGCCTCTCACCAATACCCCTTCGCCTCGCTCCTACATCGACCTTTCCGCCGGAGGCGGTGTGAGTCATTGGAACCACGCGGTGGAAGGCGGTTTCCTCTCAATCGGAGGAGCGGCTACGATTGGAGTGGGGTACACCTATTTCTTCCGGCCTTTCGTGGGATTTCGGACGGGTGTGCATTTCTCCTGGCTCAGTTCGTATGCCACCCTCACTGAGACCCGTTCATGGTCCACCAACGCCGACGGAACACCCCTCCTCGATTATATGGGTGAGGTCTATACCCACCGCGCTACGCCGAATAACTGCCGGGCGATAGAGCAAACGTACCTCTTTGAGGTACCGGTAGGTCTCCGGTTCCGCTATTTCCGTACCCCTGACAGCCGCGCAGGACTCCACGCCGCACTGGGCGCGAAGCTGGCAATCCCGCTGGTATCTTCCTACACTCCGCTCTCAGGTACGATCACCCACACCGGATGGTATGAACAGTGGCAACTCGAACTCCACGACCTCCCCGGACGTTTCGAGACCGAACCCTTCACTCTCGAGGCCCTAAACCGCCTAAACGGCGAAGGCTCTACACCCTCCCCTGTAGGCGCTTTAGCGCCGTCCTCTAAACCCTCCCCCGTCAACGCTGAGGCTTACGCCGAACTCGGTGCCGCCTTCCGCCTCTCGCCCCATTACGAGTTGTTTGTCGCCGCTTTTGGTCAATATATGATCAATAACTTTTTCACCGCCTCCGCCCCTTCTCACCCTTGGATGGCGGGTGTGAAGGTGGGAGTCAGTATCTGGCCTGGTAAGACGGAGAAGGAGAAGCAGCAGGAGCTCAAGAAACTGCTCAAACTCTTCCCTGATGCCGTTCCGCCCAAACAGGTGCATGACACTATCTACTTCCACGATACGATTTACATAAGCTCCTTAAACGGCGGAGGCGCTAACCCTTCGCCTCTCACCTCTAACCTTTCCCCTCTCGACTCCCTTCTCTCCGAGGCGGTTATCTGGTTCCCACTCGATGAGTACGAACCAATCCTCGAACCCGCTTGGCTCCTTGACTCCGTGGCGGCGATGATGCACCGCTATCCCGACCTCAAGATACATATCAATGGTCACGCCTGCCGGCTCGGAACGGATCGTCATAACCAGCGTCTGGCGTTGCTCCGCGCACAAGCCGTTGCTGACATTCTGCTGCGCAAAGGCATCTCCGGCGAACGGATGTTCGTGTGGTCCTTTGGCGAGAAGCACCCTTATCGCTATAACTCCCGCAAACAACTCTCCAAGGACCGCCGCGTGGAGATCATTCCCGAATACCGATTGCTGCACGAATAAAACTCAAAAACAGAGGATGCGGGTGTAGCACTGTGCTGCTATATTCCGGGTGAAACTGCGTGCCGATGAACCACGGGTGATCTTTCAACTCGATAATCTCCGTCAACCCGCTATCCGGATTGATGCCGGAGCAAATCAAGCCGTGCTCTTCCAGTTCTTGTTGGTAAGCGTGATTGAGTTCGTAGCGATGGCGATGCCGCTCTTGGATCTTTTCACAAGCGTATATCTCGCGCACGCGACTTCCTTCTTTTAATACGCACGGATAAGCGCCCAGACGCATCGAACCGCCTTTGTTGATCGTACGTTTCTGGTCTTCCATCAGGTCGATGATATTATGCGTCGTGTACTCGTCGAACTCCGTAGAGTTAGCGTCCGCGTAGCCCAAGACATCTCGCGCAAACTCAATCGCCATACATTGCATCCCCATGCAAATGCCGAAACAAGGGATCTTGTTCTCTCGCGCAAAACGGATAGCTTGTAACTTGCCTTCTACGCCGCGGCTACCAAAGCCAGGAGCAATCACTATTCCCTGAAAATCAGCCAGTTGCTGCACATTCGCTTCGTTGATATCATCCGAGAGAATGGAGGTGAGGTTCAGCTTGCGGTTGTTGTACGCCGCCGCGTGCGAAAGCGCCTCGCGGATAGATTTATAGGCGTCCTGTAGTTGTACGTACTTGCCGACCAACGCAATCTTAACCTCCTCTTGCGCATTCTCTAGTCGGTTGAGAAACGCATTCCAAGAAGCCAAATCGGCTTCAGGGAGCGAATCGGCATCCCATCCGGTTTTTCGTAGAACCACGCGATCCAGACCTTCTTCTAACATGTTCAGCGGCACGCGGTAGATAGTGGGCGCATCGATGGATTGAATAACGGCATCTTCGTCCACGTTGCAGGACAACGCTACTTTTCTTCGCATCTCCGTCGGGATCTCATGTTCCGTGCGAAGCACGATGATGTCCGGCTGTACGCCCTCTTGCTGCAGGTCCTTCACGGAATGCTGCGTCGGTTTGGTCTTCAACTCTTTGGCTGCTGCCAAATAAGGTACGTACGTCAGATGGATGCAGCAGCAGTTCCTCCCCATTTCCCATCGTAACTGTCGCATCGATTCGATGAACGGCAGCGACTCGATGTCTCCCACGGTACCGCCGATTTCTGTAATGACAAAATCAAACTGTCCCGTTTGCCCCAGCGACGTGATATGATGTTTGATCTCGTCGGTAATATGCGGGATGATCTGTACGGTCTTGCCCAAATAATCGCCTCGCCGCTCTTTCTCAATCACGTTCTGATAGATGCGTCCGGTGGTGATGTTATTCGTCTTGTGTGTCTCGACATTCAAAAACCGCTCGTAATGCCCTAAATCCAAATCCGCCTCATGCCCATCGACGGTCACATAACACTCCCCGTGCTCGTACGGATTAAGTGTGCCAGGATCCACGTTGATATACGGATCCAACTTCTGAATGGTTACTCGAAATCCGCGGGATTGCAGCAGTTTGCCTAAGGACGCTGCAATGATTCCTTTGCCCAGCGAAGAAGATACGCCGCCCGTTACAAAAATATACTTCGTTTCCATACAACAAAAAGTTAATTTTTCATTACGGGCTGCAAAGATAGTAATTAAATTTGATAAAAACAAGAAAAATCTGCTAAAAATGCATTTTTATTTGCATATTTCATAAAAATAACGTAATTTTGTCGCCGATTTTGAATTTTAATCGGATTAAAAATGAAAAATAGCGTCAAAAAGGTGCAGTTTATAAAAATGCATGGTTTGGGTAACGACTACATCTATGTGGATTGTTTTGACCCCGGCACGGCGGACCTTATTGCGCAAACGGAGCTCTCTTCGCTTGCGCAGCAACTCTCCGATCGTCATTTCGGCATCGGCTCGGATGGCTTGGTGCTCATTCTGCCGTCTAACGAGGCGGACGTCCAAATGCGGATCTTCAATGCCGATGGATCCGAAGCGCAGATGTGCGGGAACGCGATTCGTTGCGTCGGTAAATACCTGTATGAGAGCGGAATATGCCGCCGGACGCAGATCTGTGTTCAGACCCCTGCCGGCTTGCGGACGCTCAGGTTGCACACCACGGAAGGCAAAGTGGATAGTGTGGAGGTTAAGATGGGAAAAGCCGAAGTGATGTTTGATGAGCTGATGATCAACTACCGCCCGGTGGCGTTTGTCTCTGTCAACATGGGCAATCCGCATATAGTGCTTTTCCCTCAGACGCACGTATCAACGATGTCGCTCACGCCGCTCGGACCAACCCTCGAGAGACATCCGCATTTCCCTGAAAGAACCAACGTAGAGTTCGTCTCCGTGCGTAATCCGAATGAATTAGACATGCGCGTGTGGGAGCGCGGTTCGGGCGAGACGATGGCTTGCGGAACGGGCGCGTGTGCGGCAGCAGTAGCAGCGGCGGTCCTCTCTAAAACCGACAACTCCGTCACGGTGCATCTGAGAGGCGGTGATCTGCATATTCATTATGATCCCGAGACCCGGGAGGTCACCATGACCGGTCCGGCTACCGAGGCCTTTCGGGGAGAATACAGCTTATAATACGTACGCTTATGAAAATCAACTCACATTATTCAGCCTTACCCGCTCATTACCTCTTTCACGACATCGACCTGCGCGTACAAACGTACCTCACGCAGCATCCTGGCGCACGTCTCTTGCGCATGGGCATCGGTGATGTCACGCGCCCGCTGCCACGCGTCATTGTGGATGCGATGCAACGGGCAGCAGAGGAACTCGCCCACGAAGAGACTTTCCGTGGTTACTGCCCCGAGAACGGCTACGAATGGCTCAGGCAGACCATCGTCGATCATTTTTTCCTGCCGCGGGGTATTCCTTTTCATCCCGATGAGGTCTTTATCTCCGAAGGAGCCGGAAGCGACCTGGGCAACCTCAGCGATCTCTTCGACCGCGAAAACAAAGTGGCAATCATGGATCCGACATACCCGGCGTACGTCGATGCGAATATCATGGCGGGACGCGAGATAACACTCCTGCCTTGCCTCAAAGAGAATAACTTCGTACCCGACCTGCCCGCCGAACCGGTGGACATCATCTATCTCTGCTTCCCGAACAACCCCACAGGAGCCGTTCTCACGCGCGATCAACTCCGCTTGTGGGTGGACTACGCTCATCGCAACCACTCCCTCATCATCTTCGACGCCGCGTACGAAGCCTATATCTCTTCGCCCGACATCCCGCACTCGATCTACGAGATCGAAGGCGCGCGGGAAGTAGCAATCGAGGTGCATAGTTTCAGTAAGAGTGCAGGTTTTACCTCCGTCCGCTGCGGCTATGTGGTCGTGCCTTTTGAGACCGGACTCCAGCCGCTATGGATGCGCCGGCAGTGTACCAAATACAACGGTACTGCCTATGTCTCCCAACGCGCCGCGGAGGCTACTTTCACACCTGAGGGACAAAAAGGCATTCGCGACAATCTGTGCTATTACAAAGAGACCGCGTCTCTCATCCTCAACGGCCTGCGAGAGATAGGTCTGGAGGTGTACGGCGGTGAGAATGCACCGTATATATGGTGTCGCGCGCCGCACGGATGGAACTCCTGGACCTTCTTGCCAAGTGGTCTCTACGCCCGGAGTCGGTTTCGGCCGTTGTGGAGAAGGATTTGTCCGCTTCTCCGCCTTCGCCAACCGTCCATCCGCCATCGAAGCTCTCCACCGCATCCATGCTTACCTCGGATTACGTCCTTGACGCGGAGCGTAAGCTCCGCTGCTTCTTCCCTTTCCGCGTGCTACCATCCCTCTTCATCGTCCATTGTGTCGGATGTCATCCGACGATTTTCACAGAAAATCCCATTTTCTTACTTTTCCGTTCCCAAAAATTTGCATATATCAAAAAAAAGTTGTACCTTTGCAGCGGATTTATTTCTATAATGCACTAAAATTGATGCACAATTGGAATAAAACAAATAAATGACGTACGTTCAGTTTTATAATGAGTGGCATCGCTTGGTATGCTTTTCTGTGGCACAAGTGCGGGCTATCTATCCGGATTTTCATCGCGGAAACTTCGTTCAGTGGCAACGAGCCGGCTACATTGTGCCGCTTCGTCAAGGATGGTACGCCTTCTCGGATTACATTCAACAACCCGACTATGCGCGGTTTATTGCAGGTAAGATTTGCGCACCTTCGTACATCAGCCTGCATACCGCACTTTCGTTCTGTGGCATTATTCCCGAAGCGGTGGTAGAAATAACGAGTGTAACAACACAAAAGACCTGCCGTTATGAGAACGCCTTCGGGCAGTTCAGTTATCAAACCATTCGTCCTCGACTCTTTTGGGGCTTCGAACCGAAAACCATGCGGGACGGCAAGCAATACATGATGGCAACACCCGAAAAAGCCATTATCGACCTGCTCTACCTCTATCCGCAATATTCAACTCTCGACGAAATGCGTGAACTGCGTTTTGACGAAGACTGGATGCGAGAGGAACTGAACAAAGAACGCCTATTGGAATACGCAGAGCGTATCAATAGCCCGATACTAACCAAGCGAATACATTTACTGCTTAAAGCTTACGACTTATGATAGACATGGAATATATACGCGGCTTTTATCCACCGTATATTGCGCAGAACGCCAATTTCCAAAAGCACATGCTCAAGGAATACGTGGAGTTACTGGCATTGGAGTGGATAGCCCGGTCGCCTTATGCCGCCAAAATGGTGTTTATCGGCGGTACGAACTTGCGACTTATCCAAGGCATTGACCGATTCTCTGAAGACTTGGATTTTGACTGTAAAGGGCTCAGCGAAAATGAGTTCCGACAGATGTCCGATGAACTGGTTAAGTACCTGCAACTGCAAGGCCTCAATGCAGAATTGCGCAATAAAGAGAATGCCCGTCTTACCGCTTTCCGCAGCAACGTCTATTTTCCGGAATTGCTCTTTGATTTACAACTAACCGGACATCGTGAGGAGCGATTTTTGATGAAGATAGAGGCGCAAGATCAAGGAGTCGATTATCCGCGCGAAATGGCGATCGTGCAACGAAACGGTTTCTCCTTCCCAGTTCCTGTTCCGCCGCTGAGTGTACTCCTTTCGATGAAACTTTGCGCGTTGCTGACAAGACAAAAAGGGCGGGATTTTTATGATGTGCTCTTTTTGATGCAACGTGCCGAACCGGACTATGCTTTCCTTCAGCAACGGATAGGTATCGCCGATAAGAAGCAACTATCTGCCGCATTGCGAGAAATGATTGCAAAGACCGATCTCAAAATAAAGCAGCGTGATTTTGAGCATCTTCTCTTCGACACCCGCAAAAGTGAAACAATATTGAGATTTATAGAAACAATAGCCCTATGAAACGTCTCTTTCCTGTCCTTCTTGCCTGTCTCTTGCCCCTCATTGTGCAAGCGCAAGATACTATTCCTGCTGATTCTGAACAAGAAATATTCATCGATAGATATAATGTGCCTGAGTTCCCAGGTGGGCAGAAAGCGCTATTCGAATATCTGGCAAGCAATGTGCGTTATGAGGACTTAGTATGGGATGCTGACATTACCGGACGCGTTGTTGTACAATTCTTAGTACAAGCCGATGGCTCCATTACGGATGTTGAGGTCGTTCGTTCGCTGGGTTAGCGTAATCTCAGAAATGCCCAAATGGGTTTGGAAACGCGACCCGGGGAAATATGCTCCCGTGAGATACACCGTGCCCGTTAATTTCAAACTTCAATAGCAATCGGCACAATTAGCTTTGTATTGGCAATAATGTCTTTCTTCTTTTGTGCCCGATTGAATCGGGCTTTTTTCGTCGTTCATTGTATCGGATGTTATCCGATGATTTCTGCAAAAAAATTCCATCAATAATTTGCATATATCAAAAAAAATGCGTACCTTTGCACCCGCAAAGTGCGCATTGGGGGCCCCGACGGGCGCTAACGGAGTGCACCCGGTGGGGAGAGCGGAGGCAATGGTCGCACTTACGATTTAGCGGAGCGGTATCGTTCTTGCGATCTATTTGCCGAACGCGACGCGTACCTTTGCACTCGAAATCGAAATTCCCTTATTTCTGTTCCTTCTTTCCCCACTTGGTAACCCAAAACACGGCAACGACACGGATTCGACACGGAATCGGATAAGGGGTAAATGCATACTAAATAGGGAACAATCCCTACCAAACAACCACCTGTTATGGCACGAGTCAAACTAAACAAGAAATTCGAAAAGTACACCGGAACACCTCCGCCCAACGGAAGTCGTTTCTATCTCACTGAGCGGTACGGAGAGACCATCATGTCTCACTATCCCATGCATCGGAATCCGGAATCCCTTACCGAGAACCAGAAAACCTCTAATAATGAGTTTGCGCAAGCACGGGCTTTAGCCGATGCCGAACTCAAAGATCCCGTAAAACACGATGAATGGCTTCGGAAATGGCACAACGCCATTACCATCGGAGGGCTTCAATACAAAACCCTTCGTGGCTTTACTATCGCGCAGATACGCAAACAACAAGCATGAAAAAAATAATGTGGATATTTCTGATAGTTATTATATCGTTGGCGGCCGTGGTGGCGGGCGTACTGGCGCACCCGGCGTTTGGTGTGTATCGGCATGTGTCGAAAGAAAAGATTGAGCGCTCGCCGAACTACTACGACGGAATGTTCCAAAACCAGGAACTGACACAGCAGTTTACGGGCGACATCAACGGGCAGGACGCCAAACACAGGAGATGGAAGATGCTCAAACGCTTCATGGCGGACAAAGATAGCGTGCGCATCCCAACCAAGCCGATACCTGCCGTCAAAACGGACCTGAAGATGCTTCCGACAGACAGCGATTGGCTGGTCTGGTTCGGACACTCGTCGTACCTGTTCTGCCTTAACGGAAAGCGCTTCCTCGTCGATCCGGTCATGAAACCCGAGTTCCCTTCTTCGCTCATGCTCAAAGCCTTTCCCGGAACGGATATCTACCGCCCGGAAGACCTGCCCACGATTGACGTGCTGATCATCACCCACGAGCATTGGGATCACATGGATTATGCCACTTTGCGGGACATCCGTACGAAAGTCCAAACGGTCATCTGCCCTCTCGGTATAGCCGATTATCTGCGTTACTGGGGCTACTCGGACGAGCAAATAACCGAAATGGACTGGTATGACAATGTCAAATGTCAAATATCAAATATCAAATTTCAGATTACTTGTCTCCCCTCCCGCCATTTCTCCAACCGCCTCTTAGGCAAACGCAACCAGACGCTTTGGGCTTCCTTCATGGTCGAAACAGGCGGCAGAAAGGTCTATATCGGCGGTGACGGCGGTTACGACAAGCGCTTTCAGGAGATCCGCGAACGGTTTGGCAAGATCGATCTGGCGTTTCTGGAGAACGGACAGTACAACGACAACTGGCGGTATATCCACACCACGCCGGAGGGCTTGGAACAAGCAATCCTGGACCTGCAAGCGGAGCAGTATTTTACGGTTCATCACGATAAGTTCGCCTTGGCGATGCATCCCTGGCAGGAACCGGAACAGAACGCCCGCACGATAGCAACAAAGCATTCCATCCGTCTTCTGGACGCAAGAATCGGCGAAAAGGTGGATTTTTAACCGAAAAATTCATAAAAATGGCATACACTCTTGTGTATGTCAATTTTTTTTTGTACCTTTGCAGCCGAATTATGTGCGCGAGTGTGTTTGCGCGCGTGCATACACATAATAAAGAGGAAATAAAAACAACTAAATATACAATGGAAGGACAAGAAAAAGAGAAGTATGATGGTTCGAGTATTCAAGTGCTCGAGGGATTAGAGGCGGTGCGTAAACGGCCTGCGATGTACATCGGCGATATATCGCTCAAGGGTCTGCACCACTTGGTGTATGAGGTGGTCGATAACTCTATCGACGAGGCGCTCGCAGGCTTCTGCGACGAGATCGCCGTACATATCAATGAGGATAACTCTATCACCGTTCAGGATAACGGTCGTGGTATTCCGGTGGACATGCACCCCAAGGAGCATAAGTCCGCACTGGAGGTCGTGATGACCGTACTTCACGCCGGCGGTAAGTTCAATAAGGATAGTTATAAGGTCTCCGGTGGTCTCCACGGTGTCGGCGTGAGCTGCGTCAACGCCCTCTCCACGAAGATGCACGTAGAGGTCTATCGCGACGGACAGATCCACTGTCAGGATTATGCCAAAGGCAAACCCCTTGCGCCCGTACACACGATCTCCGCTGAGGAGGCTATCGGTAACTGGGAGCAGGGTAAGACAGGTACGTTCGTGCAGTTCTGGCCGGACGACACCATCTTCACCGAGACGGTCTATCACTGGGAGATACTCGCTAACCGAATGCGCGAACTCGCGTTCCTCAATGCCGGTATCCGTATTGTGCTCAAGGACAAACGCGTCATGGAGGAGAAGACCCTCGAGGATGGTACGAAAGTGACGGAGTGCAAGAAAGAGGTCTTCTACTCCGAGAAGGGACTCTCCGAGTTCGTCCGTTATATCGACGGCACCCGTACGCCGCTTATCAGCGAGGTGATCCACCTCAATACGGACAAGTACGGTACGCCGGTGGAGGTGGCGATGATCTACAACACCGATTTCAACGAGAACGTACACTCCTACGTCAATAATATCAACACCATCGAGGGTGGTACCCACGTAGCCGGTTTCCGCGCTGCGCTCACCCGTGTGATGAAGAAATACGCCGAGGACAGCAAGATGCTCGAGAAAGCCAAACTGAAAGACAAAGACGGTAACTCGACCATCGACCCGAACGACTTCCGTGAGGGTCTGACAGCGGTTATCTCCGTCAAGGTGGCAGAGCCGCAGTTCGAGGGTCAGACCAAGACCAAACTCGGTAACTCCGAGGTAGCCGGTATGGTGTCCTCTGCTGTCGCTGAGGCTTTGCAGAACTACCTCGAGGAGCACCCGGATGACGCCAAGAAGATCGTAGAGAAAGTGATCCTCGCGGCGCAGGCACGTATCGCTGCCCGCAACGCACGTCAGTCTGTCCTCCGCAAGTCTCCGCTCTCCGGCGGTGGTCTGCCCGGCAAGCTGGCAGATTGTGTGTCCAAGGATGCTGCCGAGTGCGAACTCTTCCTCGTCGAGGGAGACTCTGCAGGCGGTACCGCCAAGACCGGACGTGACCGTGTGCACCAGGCTATCCTTCCGCTCCGCGGTAAGATCCTCAACGTCGAGAAAGCGATGGAACATAAGGTATTCGAGTCCGAGGAGGTGCGTAATATCTTCACAGCCCTCGGAATCACTTTCGGCACCGAGGAGGACCCCAAAGCCCTCAACCTCTCCAAGATTCGTTACCACAAAGTGATCATCATGGCGGATGCCGATGTCGATGGTGCCCATATTGCGACTCTGATTATGACCCTGTTCTTCCGTCATATGAAAGAGGTCATTGAGCAAGGCCACCTCTATATCGCCTGCGCACCGCTCTATAAGTGCTCCAAGGGTAGCTACAGCGAGTATTGCTGGAATGACCAGCAGCGTCAGGCGTTCATCCTCAACTACGGTAACGGCGATGAGAAGCAGATCAAGACACAGCGATACAAAGGTCTGGGTGAGATGTCCGACGAGCAGCTCTGGGAGACCACTATGGACCCCGCACGCCGTGTGCTCAAGCAGGTGACCATCGAGAACGCTGCTGAGGCGGACCGTATCATCGCTATGCTCATGGGAGACGATGTAGCACCCCGCCGCGAGTTCATCGAGGAGAACGCTACTTACGCCAACATCGATGCGTAAATCTTCAAATCTTCAAATTTCAAATCTTCAAATGAAAGTAGCAGTCTATTGTTCAGCCAAAGACAGTATCCCGGAGGAGTATCTGGCTCTCGGTGATGCGTTGGGAACCTGGCTCGGTGAGCAGGGGCACACGCTCGTCTATGGCGGCGCTACGGGCGGGCTGATGTCCCGCACCAGCAATGCCGCCAAGGCGGCCGGAGCTACCGTCATCGGCATCATACCCCCGCGGATCAAAGCCGCCGGACGCAAAGCCGATAACTGCGACGAGCTCTACATGGTGCAGAATATGTCCCAGCGCAAACAGATCATGCGCGACATGTCCGACATCATCGTTTGTCTCCCCGGCAGCTACGGCACGCTCGACGAGATGATGGACGCTACCTCCTCTGCGATCGTGGGAGAGCACCGCAAACCTACTTTCGTGCTGAACTACAAAGGCTTCTATGAGCCCCTCAAACAGCAGATCGCACTGATGCAATCTCTCCATTTTATCCCCGAACAAGAGGCATACAAACCGATCTTCGTGGAAACACTTGAAGAATTATATACACAAATATCAAATTTATAGAAGTATGAATTTATTTGCAGCCAGATTAACCGGCAAAATGAGCTCGACCGAAGCGTTCGAGAAAACCATCTACGAAATGCAAGAACGCGTCGCTCGGTGGCGTCAAATCGAGAAATCGCCAGAACTGGCAGAGTATCTCGACCTCAAAAAGAAAGTGGAGAGTTCGGCGTTCCAGGAGCGCAAGAGCGAACTCGTTAACCGCAAGTACAAAGATACCGACGAAGGTCGTAAGATGAATGCTCTCGAGCGCCTGAGCTCGTCTCTGCGAATGAAGGGATACAAATATGCGCTGCAGAACGAGAACTTCCAGGCTTTCCTCAAGTTCCGTGACAGCGAGGCGTTCCAGAACCGCGAGGACAACTCCGTATCCGCCAGCGAGCGACGCATGTACAACATGATCTACCGCTCCGCGTTCTATAAGAACTACCAGAAGGTGCTCAACTCGCCCGAACTCAAACAACTCACCGAGCTCGAGAAAGAGACGGCAACCGAGGACTTCAAGAAACGCAACGCCCTCTGGGCGGACCCCAAACGCTGGCAGCACTCCGAGGAGTACAAGGTCGAGCAGCGCTATAACGCACTCGCTAACTCCGAGGATATCAAGTTCTACTACGCGCAACGCGAGGAGAAGATCGACTGGGCGGAGCTCTTCCGACCTACCTTCAATGATGATATGTCTTCCTCCAAGAACTGGAAACCCGGTTACGGCTACGCCAATCCGGCGATGAAAGACGGGCACTCACGTACCTCCGAGCGACAGGCGTACAACGGCGGTAAGAACACCTTCTATGTGGAAGGTCGCATGGACCTCGAGACACGCGAGGAGACTAAAAAAGCCGTGGCATGGGACGAGAAGAAAGGCTTCATTGAGCATGTCTTCGAGTACACCTCCGATGTCATGAATACCAAAGAGGCGTTTGCACAGGAGTCCGGTATGTTCATGGCTAAGGTGCGCACACAAGGTGCGGGACACCATTTCTTCGGTCTCTCCACCGGCAAGCAGGGGAACCCCATGATCGCCCTCTATCACTTCAACGGCTCGACCCACCAGATGGGTCTCGTTAACGGCGCCAAGACCCAGATGGTCGATCTCACCGGCGTACTCCGCTCCATGTACCACGTTTATACGTTCCGTTGGACCAAGAACGAACTGTTCTGGTACGTGAACAACATGGAGGTACTCCGTCTGCCGAACAGACTGCCTAAAGAGGCGATGTTCTACCTCGCGCAGAGCTGGCTCCCGATGACCGAGAAAGGCGGTACAGGTAAACTCAAAGTACAATGGGCACGCGCCTTCCGCTCCGCAGAATAATTCTTCAAATCTTCAAATCCTCAAATCTTCAAATAGTTTCATGTTCCTCATCGCCGGCCCTTGTGCCATCGAAAATAGAGATCTTGTGATGACCACGGCTGAGACGCTTCGGCGCCTCTGCTACGACTTGGGTATCACCCTCTACTTCAAGTCGTCTTTCGACAAGGCGAACCGCACTTCCGCCTCTGCGCGTGGAGTGGGGATGGATGAGGGACTGAAGATCCTGGAGGAAGTCAAACGCACTTTCGATCTGCCGATCCTGACGGATGTGCACGAGTGTTGGCAGTGCGCGCCGACTGCTGAGGTGGCGGATGTACTCCAGATACCCGCTTTCCTGAGCCGGCAGACCGATCTCCTGCAGGCGGCTGCTGACACAGGACGCATCGTCAATGTCAAGAAAGGGCAGTTCATGGCGCCGTGGGATCTTAAAGGTGCGATAGAGAAGATCGAACAGGTGCACCCTGCCGCAGCACGCGAGGGACATATATGGCTCACTGAACGAGGCACCTCTTTCGGCTATGGACGCCTCGTCGTGGACATGACAGGGCTGGTGGAGATGAGGCGCTTCGGCTGTCCGGTCGTCTTCGATGCTACCCACTCGGTGCAGCAACCCTCTTCTCAAGCCGGAATAACCGGCGGCAACAGAGCCATGGTGCCGTACCTCATGCGGGCAGCACTCGCAGTCGGCATTGACGGACTCTTCATTGAGACCCACCCTGATCCCGACAAAGCCATCTCCGATGCCGCCAACCAGGTTCGCCTCGCGGACATGCGAGCCCTGCTGGAACAAGCACTCAGAATAGACGAACTAGTCAAACTAGAATAACTAGATAAACTAGATTAACTAGAAAAAACGATATACATGGAAGAAACCATCACCATCTATTGTAAAAACACACGCTCGTACCACGACGTACCGCGCGGCATCTCTCTGATCCAACTCAAAGACCTGCTGGGCATTCAACTCCGATACCCGATCATCGCGGCGCACGTGAACTACAAGGTAGAGAACCTCGATTTCCTGCTCTATAAACCAAAAGATGTAGAGTTCCTCGATGCCGGTTCTCCGTCCGGCATGAGGGCGTACGTACGTACGTTGGGAATGGTGTTGTCCTGCGCGGTGAACGAGCTCTTCCCGGAAATGGACCTGCGTGTCGAACATCCCATCAGCAAGGGCTATTACTGCACGCTCCAGTGGCACCGCGATAAGACCCAGGACCCCGACGAGGAGCAGGAACCGCCTGTAATGACGCGGGATATGGTGAAGGACATTAAGGAGCGAATGAAACGGATCATCGCCGAGGACAGACCGATCATCGAGGAGGAGAAACAGACCAAAGAGGTCATCCGCATGTTCGCCGAGCGATACAACAACGAGTCTTCCATCTTCGAGACACTCGGAAACCCCTACTGCCGTTATTTCCGCATGGGCGGTTTCATTGATTACTATACGAACGTACTGCTCCCCTCCTCCGGCTATATCAATGTTTTTGACGTCGTGCCATTCAAAGACGGCTTGCTACTCCGTATTCCGAACCGTAACAACCCAACCGTCCTTGAGGACGAGGTGGCACAGGACAAAATGTTCTCCATTTTTCAGGAGTACAACCGCTGGAACAAACTGCTGCGCATCAACAACGTGAGCGACTTCAACATAGCCTGCAAACAGAACAAGTCCTTCGGACTGATCAAACTCGCCGAGGCGCTACACGAGAAGAAAATAGCCCAGATAGCCGACGCCATCGCCATGAAACGACCCAAGATCGTCTTTATCTCCGGTGCGTCCTCCTCCGGTAAGACCACTTTCTCCAAACGTCTGCAGATACAACTGCTCGTGGACGGTATTCGGCCGGAGGTGCTCTCCATGGACGATTATTTCGTCAACCGTGTGGACACCCCGAAAGACGAGAACGGAGAGTACGATTTTGAGACCGTCAATGCCGTGGACCTGCCTTTCTTCCGGCAACAGATGCACGACCTCCTCGACGGCAAAGAGGTGGACCTCCCGACCTACGATTTCACCAAGGGAGAACGCGTCTTCCGCGGTAACAAACTGAAACTCAAGAGGGACTCCGTCCTGATCATCGAGGGCTTGCACGCCCTTAACCCATGCGTCCTGCCGGACGTACCCAAAGAACTGACCTATAAGATTTACGTCTCGACCCTGACGACTATCAATATTGATAACCACAACTGGATCCCGACGACCGATATCAGGCTCCTCCGCCGCGTCGTGCGTGACTACAAGTACCGCGGCTTCTCGGCGCGCGAGACCATCGCACGATGCCCCTCCGTCGTTCGAGGCGAGCAGAAATGGGTCTATCCCTTCCAGGAAGAAGCGGATGTCATGTTTAACTCCGCACTGATCTTCGAGTTCGCGGTACTCAAACGCCACGCCGAACCGATCTTACAGGAGGTACCGAAATTCTGCGAGGAATACACCGAGGCGCACAGACTCCTCAAGTTCCTCCAGTACTTCGTACCCGTGCCCGAGCGAGAGATCCCGCCAACATCCTTCCTCCGCGAGTTCGTCGGCGGCTCATCCTTCCGCTATTAATGGCACGCAATTTGCATAAAATTTGCAGTGAACCGTTAGTGATAAGTTAGAGATAAGTTGATAGTTCGTTAGATATTATACATATATGAAACTGATATTAATTATATTACTATCTATTTTTGACTCCCTCCCGGGAGTACAAATCATCCAGGATTCGGCTATCTATATGCTCCTGGACGAAGCCATCCACGGTAAGCATGAGCTCGTCGAGATGGACGGTTACCGTGTCCAGATCTATTCCTCCAACCAGCAGCAGACCGCTAAAGGTGAAGCGCTGGAACTGGAGTCCAAACTCAAAAACACGGTCAACCAGACTGTTTATGTGCAGTACTTGCCGCCTTTCTGGAAAGTACGTATAGGCGATTTCCGTACGTACGACGAAGCGCGGGAGTATAAGAAACGTTTCGTTTCGCAGTATCCCGAAATGATGGGAGATACTTACATTGTGCGTGATAAAATTCAGGTGATGCAATAATGAACTTGCAAGATTTTCATTCTAACCCGGAGGTCTCAGAGGCGATTGCTAAAGCGGTGGAGACCGTACTTCCAAAGATAGGGGAGGACCCCAAGCGAGAGGGACTCGTCAAAACCCCGCATCGCGTCGGAGAGGCACTACAATACCTCTGTAAAGGCTATAACGAGGACGCCGAAGCGATCTTACGCTCTGCCCTCTTCGAAGAAGACTACCGCCAGATGGTGGTAGTCAAGGATATTGATTTCTATTCGCTCTGTGAGCACCACATGTTGCCCTTCTTCGGTAAGGTACACGTGGCGTATATTCCGAACGGACGGATCACCGGACTCAGTAAAATCGCCCGCGTGGTGGATGTCTATGCACGCCGTCTGCAGGTGCAGGAGCGTCTCACAACGCAAATCAAGGACTGCATCCAAAATACCCTCAACCCCTTAGGAGTAATGGTCGTCATAGAGGCAGAACACCTCTGCATGCAGATGCGAGGTGTCCAGAAACAGCACGCCATGACCGTCACTTCCGACTTTACCGGCGCCTTCACTCGCCAGGAAACCCGCGACGAGTTCTTGAAACTCATTAAGGGCTAGCGGAATATATTCATTTCGGGGCAATCCCCTTCTGTCTCTATCCCAACTGATGAGAGGATGGAGTGGTACAAGAAATCAGTACGATATCGCTTGCTTTTATTGGCTTTCAGAGCTTCGATTTTCTTAGGATATAATCTGGCATACGCATCACTATACCAGACTATGCATGCTGGATGGTGAAGTGCCTCGTTTTCCGCTGCGTGTAGATACACACCGTCTTCTCCCAATGCCTCTCCATGGTCGCTGAGATAAATTAGAATGGCACAACGATTCTCTAACCGTTGTATCAGGCTATCCACCATTACATCCATATAGGCTATAGTGTTGTCGTATGAGTTAATGATCTGTTCATTCGTATTATTTGTGATAACGCGCTCCGTGGTGACAGGATAGAACCGAATATACTCTTCCGGCACGTGCAAATTATAATACCAGTGACTGCCTATTGTGTGTAATACATATAGGTTGCGTGCCTCCGGGCGGGTCATTAGGCTATCCAGTGGAGGTAATAATTGTTCGTCATACCAAGGATCAAATACAAACACTGATTTAGATGCATTTGGGAAGATGGTAGTATCCGCCTCGTGGATGAAGGAAAAATAAGTACGACCATTGTCTTGGTTGCTAATCCATGCACTCCTAAACCCGCACTCGTTCATAATATGTATGAAGGATGTATGAGAGCCGCTGTAGGTTGGGTGAAGACTATCTGCTGGAGATAATAGGATAGGCACACTGGTACTGGTGTAGGTCGCTTCGCTATAGATATGCGGGAAACTGACAATATTTCTCCGAGTTGCCAGGAGTGGAGTTGTTTCTTTGGGGTATCCGTTGAGTTGCAGATGATCTGCACGTGCAGCCTCGCCTAAGACAAACACTACATCAATACTATCGGGTACTTCCTTTGCCTTATATGGAAGAGTTGTTCGATTACTATTGAGCTGAACCTGTTGTTTCTTATATTCTATAAGGTTATGTACTACATTATACGGATAGCGTTGGTTAATAGAGGATTTCAACCTGCCATTCACATTGTAGTACGTTAATAACAGAATAATTACTATAAGAGTCTGTAACCATGAGTATGGCAACTTGGGTATTCTGCTGCGCCATATGCAAAAACCGGTAGCAACAACCAGATTGAGGATGATCCATCCTATGAGTTGCCAACTGATGACGCCGGCGATAGTACCTCCGTTAGTGTGTAATGTGGCATCAATAATCATCGGAGTGATCGTGGCGTGGAATGCCACGCGGTAATAGGATACCACTGCTCCGCCTATCCCCCAAATAGGGATACCTATATATGCGACGTATTTATTAAGTCCTAATAGGTATGCAATCCATAGTGAGGCCACCCCTAATGCGCATAGATAAGCACCTATTGTTAGAATCGATAGAGCATTATCCTTTGGGCTGTCAACGAAATCAGGTGCAATAAAACATATTATCACCCAAAGAGTTGTGCAGATTACCCAGACTATGTATTTAGCAAACACCCTATTCATTTCTACCTGATTACTAATATCTTCACTACCGATTTACCGCCGTTAGCATTACATAGTGCCGTATAAACACCCGCTGTAGCGTATCGCCCGTCCGGTAATTTGCCGTCCCATACAGCCGTACCGCCATGACTCTTGGTCTTACATACCAGGTTCCCACCGGCATCTACGATATTCACCGTCGTGTTATCCATCAGCCCGGCAATAGTGATATATCCGCCATAATCCGGACGAACGGGGTTGGGGTAGGCGTAAGCCTTGTTCATGTTCTCTTTAGGTGCGCTGGCGTCCGCACGATAAGAAGCAATACCCTTGTCGGTTCCTACAAACACCTCTCCCGTAGAAGGAACGATAGCGATAGACTGAATGCCGTTGGATGGCAGCAAAGAATTCTTCTCCGTAAAATGTGCCACGGTAATTGTATCGTCTTCAATCACGTAGAGACCCGATCCGGCGGTTCCTATCCACATTCTATTACCGCCATCTACCGCCATACATTGTACCTGCTCCTCGCCTAACAGATAGTCGCCCAGACCCGTACCGTCATTACGCGGGATAATGATTCGTCGACAAGCGTTGGAGGTGAAGAAATCCGTCTCGGAGGGAATTAGGATAATTCCTTTCTCCGTCCCGATCCAGATACGGTTCTTCATATCCTGTGTGAGGCAGAATATCTTGGTAGGGCTTAGAGTGTTGCCATTTTGATCAATAAAGATATTCCGTTTCAGACATCTGTCATCGCCGCTGTTAGTCGGGGTGCCGCCATCATAGAAGAAGATCACACCGGGATTAGAACGCTGGTCCATCATCCATTTGTAGCGGCTGTCGCGGCGGTCGGTCCATATAGCTCCCGGAGTGGTAAAAGTGATGTCACTACCGTTACTTCGCATCCGTATCCCGTACCACTGACCTGTCGGCGTTAAGATATGCAACGGTTGACCGAGAGAGGTGGCATTGAGTACCCATAGATTGCCCTGCTCGTCCATCATCGCACCGTCTGTGCGGGTATAGTAATAGTTGCTCACCGTGGTATTGACTCTACGCAATGTGCTATTGATGCTATCAAAATGATTGATCGCCTTGTATTCGCGGAACTCAAACACGCCCGTGCAATAGGTCGCGATGAAGAAATGTCCGGGATCCTTGGCATCTACGGCGTAACTTACTACATCGCGCACATCGTGACCCACTCGCCAGATATCATCCAGAGGAATAGTCCGCCACTGGCTCCCGTTATAGATGCTCAACCCGCTCTGACGGGCCCACTCCGATGCCCAACGCCCGCCGGGAGATACATAGACCTGATCATGGGCTACTTGCATGTTATAGCCGTAGTTATTTATTGGCCCTTCCGGACGGAAGAAATCGTCGCCTTCTTTGCCTAAGCGGACAAGACCTCCTTCCTCTTGCCCTAACCAATATTCACCTATCGTATATACGGCATCTTGGGCTACATAGCGGTCGCTCAGACCTGTGAATTGCTCGCTCTCGTTCATCTGTAGTAGTCCTACTCCCTGTTCGTAGGTCAATAAACGATTGCCGCTTACGTGAATCCAGGATAATGTTTTGGGGCTTACCAAACTCCAGACATTACCATCATTCCTATATAGCGAATCATTTGCCAACACATATATCCTGTCTCTATATACGACTGCCTGCTGCACTTTGTCGAATGGTAGAGGTCGGCTCTTCCAGAACGTATAATCCACCAGATTATCTTTCTTGCATGCGCAATAGACGCGGTCGTAGGAGAAGGCATAAAGCGAGTCCCCCATCTCTACTATTTGCTGCACTTCGATAGATGCCGCTTCGCTACCGATATAATAGGTGTCTCTCACTTCTATTTTGTCGGGATCAATAGAAATAATTCCGAACGGCATAGCCAGATACGTGAGTTTGTTACCGGTGCAGATACTTTGGATCGTGACATCCATCGAGCTGCCTTTCATATATATGTCCGGCATTTGTTCGATACTACCGTTGTCACTCAGCAGATCTACGCGCCCGTCTTCATAGGCAATAATCAATTTGCTGGATTTGGCGTCATAGGCAATGTGCGCGATAGACGAACCGTTCAATCCTTCTGCCTTGCTCCACATCGTCAGCGTCTCATCCGCTCGGTCCACGGAGAAGAGCGAACCATGTGCCAGTGCGTAGATATGCTTGTCTGAGGCTACGATCTCTTGAGGGTCGTTGTAGGAGAAATGCAACTTCCATTGCAACATATCGCCTTCCTCTAATGTGCGCTGAGCATCATTATTTACGGCCGAGAGACCTTCGCCTGATTGATCCGGATCATAGGCTACCAGCCCATCGGAGGTACCTATCCACAAGATCCCTTCATCATCGCCGGCAATAGAGAAAATGGTGTTGGACGGCATCGCCGAGTTATCTGTGGTATAATGCGCAAGAATCTCGGTACAACTGCTATTGAGTACATATATACCCAGATTGTCGGTTCCGAACCATAGTTCCCCGTCTATCGTTTCGTATATAGCGCTGAACTGCAATGTCTGCATCGGATTCTCGCCGTTATTATCGCTTATCTCCGGACATACAATGGCATCGGAATTATAGAAATCTGTTGCAGGGGAAATATATGCTACGCCGATATCAGTGGCTAACCAGATGCGCCCTAAATGGTCTTGTATAGTGTGGAAAATCTTTTCCGGAGCGAATGTGTGACCGTTTTGGTCGGTCCATCGAGTGCGATAAAAGATGATATCATCGGAGCTGTCGAAAGGCGTACCGTTCTCATCTATTAGAATCATACCTATCGTTTTTCTCGCTGAACATACCCATTTACGACCGGATTGAAGCTTGTCTAAAATCAGCCCTCCCGGAGTGTACACTGCGTAGTTGACACCATCTGTCAATATATGCCGGTTATACCATTCATCAGTGTTTGTAATACCCACAATTTGCGCTGAACTGCCTGCATTCATGAACCACAGGTTGCCGACTGAATCGTATTCCGCATAGTCAAGACGAGTGTATTGACTGGGGTTAACTTCGGATGCATCTATCAACGGATTATCCCCTCCCGCTATCTCATGACGAACTAACGTGTCGTGGTCAAACTCATAGAGTCCGGTTCCATAACTCGTTACGTAGTAATGCTCTTTATTACTCGGATCTACGGCTACGTTCATGAAATCCGATACCGGCAAACCCGTTTTCTGCTGAATTGATTCAGCGGTAATATTGGTCCATTGGCTGCCGTTATACCGCATAATATGTCCCGGTCTTTGGTATTGAGAGGCCCATCTGCCTCCCTGTACTACCCATATCTCGCCTCCTTGACAGGTGATGCGGTAGGGATTATTGACTATCGGTCCATCCGGCTTGTAGCTCAATCGGTCGGTTGCTGTGTAACGTATTATTCCCTCGCTCCAGCCGCGATACCAATTCTCGTTGCCGTCTTGATAATGTACACCCTTGTCGGCATCCGGTGCTATACGACCGCTGCGGATCTCACGTTTCCAAACCGTGTAATCCACCAGATTATCGTCTCTCGATGCCGAATACAGACTGTCGTCCGTGAACGCATAGATACTGTCGCTCGTCAGTTTGACATCTTTCACCACGGTCTCTAAACCGCCCGGACGAAGCCAATAACTATCCACCATCTTCTTCTCCCTCAGATCCATCGTCTGAACGCCGTAATGCGTTGATAGATACGCTGTCCGACCCTCGATCGTCACGTTGTAGATGGTCTTCCGTTGTGTCATGTCCTTGTCGTATAAACCGCCTACGTACTGCACACCGTTGGATGAGAGAACATCAATCTTGCCGGTGCCGTAACAGATAATCAACTGTTCGCCTACCTCGTCGTAGTGGATACAGGTGATGCCGGTGCTATGCAGACCGGACATCCGGCTATACACCTCTAATTGCTCTGTCTGCTTGTTCACGCTGTAGAGGTTGCCGTCCGAGATGGCATAGACCTTATCCTGACTCATCGCTATCTGAGTCACGTTGTTGTATGCAAAGTGTGTCGTCCATTTACCTGCGAATAGGGGGCTTGTGGAGACTATGCCCAAGAATAATCCAAGTATGAAGAATCTCTTTTTCATTTTTCATCTTTCATTTTTCATCTTTCACCTTTCATCTTTCATCTTTCACCTTTCACCTTTCATCTTTAATATCAAGTGCTGTCACCAGCTTCTGGAGCGCACGCGCGCGGTGACTGATTTCGTTCTTTATCTCTGCCGGCAGCTCGCCGAAGGTCTTTTCATACCCCTCCGGTACGAAAACAGGGTCGTAACCAAATCCGCCCTTGCCGTATTCCTGCTCTGCGATCCGTCCGCGTACGATGCCTTCCACTTGGACAAACTCCTCCCCTTCAGGGGAGGTCGGGTGGGGTCTCCTAATGAGTGTAATCACGGTCCTGAACTGAGCACTACGATCCTCTTTTTCCTTCAATTCACTCAGCGCCTTTGCTCTGTTGGCTTCAGGGCTTCCTGCCCATCGCGCGCTATACACTCCCGGTTTTCCGCCTAAGGCATGGATCTCCAGACCTGTATCATCGGCGAACACACCGTCAATCATCAATCCATCATTGAGCGGCTTTGCCGCGCTCATTCCATCATTAATATAGTCCCATACCGTCTCTGCTTTGATCCGGCTGTTCTCTTCCAGAGTGGAACCTGTCTCCTCTATCTCATGGTGGAAACCGATCTCGCTCAGACTCAATACCTCCACGCCGGCAGGCATGATCTTGCGCACTTCTTCTAACTTATGCGCGTTATTTGATGCAAATACAAGTCTCATTTCACCCACGTCTGATTACGTCCTAATAATCCGCGTTTGTCCAAACTCCCGCGTAACACTAACTTTCCGTCCTTTAGGTAAATCTTACCATAATAGAACTTGCCGCTCTCCGGATCCAGTACACGACCGCCGACTAACTGACCATCCTCCGCTTTCATCCCGCGGATAATCACCAAACCCTCTAACGGCGCATTGTGATCCTCATCCTTGCACGCCTCACATTTCAAATCTGCGTACATCAACATCTTGCTGATCTTGCCGTAGTACAGACCGTCACTACCCTTATAAATCGTCACGATGGACCTCTTTTCACCCGTCTTGTCATCTACTGTCTTCCAATCTCCAAGAATACCGCTTACTTGAGCACTTGCGCTAATTGCCAGCATTATTAATGCTGCGAATAAGAATCTCTTTTTCATCTTTCATTAATTTTGCCCGCAAAATTACAAAAAAAAAATGACATATGCAAATTATATGTCATTTTTGTGCGCAGGATGAGACTCGAACTCACACGATCTTGCGACCACTACCCCCTCAAAGTAGCGTGTATACCAATTTCACCACCTGCGCAGGGAGTGCCCAGAACAGGACTCGAACCTGCACACCTCGCGGCATGCGCACCTGATTCCGCCATCTGGGCAAAAAAAAAGAGCGGAAAACGAGACTCGAACTCGCGACCCCGACCTTGGCAAGGTCGTGCTCTACCAACTGAGCTATTTCCGCATTCTTTTTACGCAATAAACTTAGATCAACGCTTCCTTACAACTTTTCATTTTTCATCTTTCATCCTTCATTTTTCGAAAGCGGGTGCAAAGGTACTGCTTTTTTTTGACATATGCAAATTTTTTTCAAAAAAAATGCAAAAAAAATGCATTTTCCTTGTGCGCACGCGCGCCCGTTCCTTAATAATATTATATTTTTCCGTTTTTTCTTGCATATGTCAGAAAAATGTTGTAATTTTGCATTCAGTTTCATGAAGAAGGCAATTATGAATGATATAAAGCGCTTAAAATCAGCGAATTATAAAACGGTGGGGGGGGTAAAATGTCTATTCGCGAGTTGTATTATGAATACCGCTCAGAGCTGGTATTCGGCTTTTTGTTAACGGCTTTGGTTGTGGCGAGTTATATGCTCTCGCCGTTGATTCCCTTGGAGGTATATCGGAAGATCATATCTCCAACGTTGAATTGTGCTATTTTGGTATGTTGCGCTATGAGCGCGTGGGCCCTTTTCCGTCATCATCAGGGCATACGTGTGCGTAAAATGAGTGCCTATGTGATGACGGCTTGGGTGGTGGTCATGTCTATCGGCATGTGGATGAAGCTGAGTAGGCATAATTCGCTCACCGCTGCTGATGGTATGCTGAGTATGAACGGTTGGGAGTTTGTGCTGGGCAGCATTCTCGGATGGCTATTGCTTGTTTATCCGACGGAGCTTCTGCGTCCGGGCTGGCTCAATTTCAAACGCGCGATGATCGATCTTCTGCCGGTTGCTGTTATCGGAGTCCTTAACGCAGTGCTGGACACGGACTTGCGATGGCTGTTAGCTGCTTATCCTTTTGTGTTGTTGGCCTTTATCGTTGTGAACATCCGTGCTTACCGTGTTTATTGCGAGAATAACTATTCTTCCATGGAAGATATTGATGTACAGTGGGTGGTACGGTATATCATAATGCTTGTTATCTTAGGAGCCTCCTATTGTTTTATCTCTTTTGCCCGTTTCCCGACCAGACTTTTTACCCAGCAATGGTTGCTTTTCTTTCTCCTTTTTTATAGTAATGAACAGATTCTTTTCCGTCCCGACCCATGGGTAGAGCATGTGCACGAGAGGAAAGAAGATGAACCGGAAGGAGAAGATAACGGTTCTTCTTTGACGGGAAACGAAACGGGGTATCGTGCGGCGTTAGAGCAATGGATGGTGACGGAGAAACCTTATCTCAACAAAGATTTCCGCTTATCCGACATGATGCAGGTAATACCGATGAACCGCACCTACCTCTCTCAGTTTATCCAAACCGAGTTTGGCTGTAATTTCTACCAGTATGTAACGAAATATCGTATTGAAGAGGCGAAGCGTTTCATGCGTGCGAACCCGGATATGCGCGTGCAAGAGATTGCTGAACATTGCGGTTTTTCGTCGCCTACGGTCTTCGGACGCATCTTCTTACGGGAAACAGGACTTACGCCGACGGAATGGCTCGCGCAATCCGGTAGTTGATTCGACTTTAAAACAAAAAACGACACTTTTTCTCGACTTTAAAACAATTATTGCGCCGTACACTTGTGTATGCGCGCTTTTTTTTATAATTTTGCGCCCAATTTTTAAGATTTTTATATTTAGTGTTATGAATATAGTCTGTATGAAAGAATTAAGGGTACGAATTCTGTTGTTGATTTCGGTATTATTTATTTGTGCTGATATGCACGGTGTCGGTTGGACGCCGACGGATGCCGGTTTGGTGGTGAACATGGAACAAGGTGAACGGTTCCTGTTGTCGGTATGGGTTGATATCAATAACAACAAAGCGGAGGATCCCGGTGAGGAGTTCTTCGTTAGTAACTATACCCGCTATACGGGCGGTTATTACAATTATGGGTCGGGAACGTATATGAAACTGCTCCCTGCCACGGAAGTAACCGAGATGAACGAATGGTCGGTGGGTGCACCGTTGGATCGCGGTAACAAAGCGTTGGGCGGTATCGTTTATACGATTTGGAACGATGGTAAGACCCTTAAAACGAGTGATGCGTTTAAGTTCCTGGGCGAGCTGACGGACAATTACGCCGATGGTAAAGCCTGTGATGTGGTTTTTGTCATTCCTACCGAACGCGGTGTGCCTACGGTACAAGGTCGTGCCGGTCTCTCTTCTTTTGACCCGGAGGGTACGTTGGGGCGAGGCAAGGCTCCTTTTAACGGAAGGATGGGAACGGGCTTCTTGGGCATGACCTACCGCGAGGTCTATATGTTCGAAATCCCGAAAGCCAACAGTCCGCAATCCTATACCAATGCAGGCTTGGTGACCTTTAATACAACGCTATCGCCATGGAACTTATCTTCCGGTGCAGGTGACATCGCCAAAGGTAAAGCAGCTTATGCCTATGCAGATAGCAAGCACGATAAGACGACTCGAACGCTCTTCCGTCTCTATCTGTTGGACAACCCGATGAATAGTTGCAGCAGCTATTTCTTTGCAACCGACGAGCAGGACTATACAAGGTATCGTAAGAATGAAAACAACCCGCAGCGGTCATCCGATAGTACTGCGGCTAAGAAGATCTATACGATGGATCGTCTGACGTGTATGAGCCGTATGGGCAGCACGAAGTATTACCAGACGGATCTGATGCGTGTGCCGGAGCCGGACAGTACGTATTATTACGTAGGTTATAACAACGCCTATAAAGACGACAAAGGAGAGTCGATGGGTTCAAATGGTTCTAAATCCAACTTCACCCAGATACGCGAACTGCCGATATTCGGTCTGCCGAGTACATTCAAGGCGCCGGCTGGTGCTATCGGACGGATGGTAGCAGATACGACTTCGGCGGTAGCTAACCTGGACGTACGGTTCAAACCTGCAGGTTATTTCCTGCAAGTAACAACCCCTGTGGGCTTTACGAACGTCCAGATGCGTCCGGATGCCGACAGCACGGTATGGACGTGTGAGGAGATGTGGCATATCACCGATGCATATGCAGCCATGCAGATCAGGGCGAAGATATATTCCGGTTCGGAGTACAGTGCGACCGACGAGGGAATAAACATCCCGGGTTGGAGTGTGAATATACGCGGAAAGGAGGTGCCCTTGGCTACGAACCACAATCAATACGTAACGGGTGATATGGACGGTTGGGCACGTATTTATACCAACCGATCGGAGCCGAACGGCTATATAGAGTTCGTCAAAGCCAACCCGCGTTATCATATCCACTACGACAACAACGGATTGTTGGGTATACAAGTGCCTGACCAGTATCCTGGAGATAACGAGACGACCGTGACGGTAGAGAAATCGCGACTGGTAAACGGTTTCAACTTTACGGGTTGGACGACCAATGCAGACGGTTCCGGCAGAACCTATCAGCCGAACGATGTGGTTAACTTTGCCAGCCTTCCGGGAGACGTTACGTTGGTTAACGACTCCACGCTGACGCTCTATGCTCAGGGTTCCTATACCGGTACGTATCATGTGGCCTTTTCGTTTAAGCATTCGAACGGCAAGCGCTATTTCCTGACCCAACCGGTCGGCGAGACCAACCGTTATGTCCGCGCTCGTCCGGTAGGCGACTGGACCGACACCTATCAGGGTATGTCGGACCCCTATAATACCGAACCGAACTATATCAGCACGTATAAGTTGATTGGTCACCCCACCTGTGAGAAGTGTGCGCATGATGAAACATCTTACGAATACGTCCTGGACCCGCGCCGTGAATGGCGGTATGGAGCCAAAGACTCGTTACTGTTCTATAGCAATTTTGCGCCGGCGAATGATGTGTATTTAGGTTTGTATTACGACGATCGCAGTACCTCGTTCAAGGAACCGGTGACGATCGTTGCTAACAACACCTGGGCGGGTGCTTTCACCTCCACCAGCAAAGCTACTGCAACCGGTTGGCCTGACTACAGCGTGGCGGATGTGCAGAACACCAAACTAAAGTCTGAGTACTATTTTACCGGCTTTATGGAAGGAGGAGAAATTGAACGTAAGGAGCGCCCCAGTAAAGACTCTTCGTTCGTGTACTACAACGAGGCACTCAACCAGTTCGACGGTGTGAGGACGGAAGGCGAAGCGACGACCTTCCAGATCTCGCGTGTCCGCGTAGCGGATGAGCATTATGTCGTGCTGCCGGATACGACTTCGCATATATGGAGAGATACGATTGAGTTTGCTTATCATAACGGCGAGCAGTCGCGCGAACAGGTATGGACATCCATGATCGGTAAGCAACTGCTGGCGGTAACGAAGGTGGGGAACGACACGGTCTATTTCCACCCGGATCCCGATCATATCATCCAAGACCCGAACAACCTGTATCTGGATAAGAACTACCGCGTGTCGCAGGTTTTTGAGTTCATCCCGGATAGCCGTGTGCGCACTGCTGTTGCGGAAGAAGACCGTGCGACGCATGAAACGACCTCTTACCACTGGCACAACGATATCGTCAGCGGTCTTAGCAGCCCGATTGATGTGAAGGATGCCGGCGGTAACTATATCGATATCGTCGATACCTTCCGTATCACGATGAGTCATGGCGGTATCAGCAAGGTGAAACAATACTACGGCCGTTGGAAGAACGGTGCCGCGGGTCTGAAGGTCAATGGAGACGGTTTGGTTCGTACCCGCGATGTGATCGTTCGTACGAAGACCTATCACTACGGCGATACGATCACCCATTTGGTATTGAAGCCCGAATTCAAGTCCTATATATTCAACCCGCTGGCGGAAAACAGCCAGGTGATTAACTTCACGTTAGCGAACGTAACTGCGCATCGATTGCTCGACGTGAACGGTAATCCGATAGGTGAAGAAGAGATTATTGACTCCGAAGACATCACATCGAGTCTGGCTCTCGGTCCTAGCGCATGTAGTTTCAGTTCGGGGGGCACGCACTTCAAAATTGTAGAGGGTGGTGCGGTGAACAATCACGTCACGCTCGCAACGAAAGCGGTGAACAAAGAGGTCGATAACCATGATACCCTGATTATCTCCATGGACGTGAGCTACGGTGGCAAAGTATATTCCGTGACTGCACGTGTTCCGTTGGTACAGGTCTCGCTGGAAGGCGACGAACTGATCTGGTCGGTACAGAGCGGCACCAGGCGCTATTATATCATGGCGGGTACCGGCGGTTTGAAGTTCCGCCAATATGCGCTAAAGGATGGGACGCTATACAAAGAGGGAACATCCAATACGGCACTCATCAAAGGTTCGAAGGACGCAGCCAACGACGACAAGCAATATATCACCCCGTGGCATTTCAGTTACCCCTCGGGCTCAGCAAATCAGTTGGTGCTGAAAACGGAGGATCCCGTAAACCGCTATTTCAAGATGCTTGGAGAGGAGGTTGGTTCCAAGGGCGGCGTTCATGCAAGCGAATCGTCTCTGCTGACCTTCCATTACGTGGATGTTTTAACCAACGACAATGCCAACGAAGAGGAGCTGGTGAAGCTCCAGTATGGCGCTGATAAATGGTTGAAATTCACGCTGACCGGCGGTAGCGGAGCCGAACTGGTACTGGTGGACAGCAAAGATTCTGCTTCCGTTTTCTCATGGAGCTATCTGAATCAAGAGTATAGCCTGCTCAACAACGGTGCTTATCCCGACCGCGATACAGTCATCTTCGGTTACAACACCGACATGTCAGTAGCTATCCAGGCGCCCTACAAGGCGTATAAGGAATACTCGATGTTGGTGGGTAACAGCGTGGTTTATTGCTGTCGCGAACAGGAGACCGACATGTCTAACCTACAAGACGGCGAACGGGAATGGAAAACCCGTCAGACCTTCGACCTCATCCCCGACGCGCGCGACTTTGACGGCGATCCGAATCCCACGAGCGGTATCAGTCGTACGGCAAACACCGTTTCTACTTCGGGACGTCCAACCAGCCCGAGGGATGTGCAAATAGATGGCAAGTACGTCAATATCGTCGATACGCTGCATGTGACTCTTACGCTGCAGGGAGGAGCTCCGGCATATCGTTTCAAGGGCGATTGGAGCGGGTTCCGGTCCGTCAGCGATGCGGAGCTGAAGATACCGCTGATCCGTAAGACCTACCACGAAGCGAACTACGACTCGCTCATATGTGTCGTTGAAAACGATGCCTACAACTATACCTTCCCCAATACGATCACCGAACCGGTATCCTGTACCTTCAACCTCGGTACAAAGAATCGCACCGGTCGTCACGTGCTGGACGTAGCGAACATGACGATGGAGGTATTGGATGAGGATGAGACGGACGTATCCGGCAGTATGGATTTGCGCAGTGCAGCCATGGCAGAGGTACTTCTCGTGGATGAATTCGGTAATACGCCGACCTGGTGTCGCATCCCGGCAGAAGGAGGTAAGGGAAAAAACACCATCACGGTAGAATGTACGCAAAGCGGTATCCGTACGCCGCGTACGGCATATATACGCATCTTCTATGTCGTTATTATCAGTGAGAAGATGTATGTCGTCACTGAACAGTTGACCGTATCCCAACCCAGTTATTTCCAGTATGCCAATAACCAGCACCTGGTTCACTCTCCCGGTGCTTCGGGCGATCCGCTACGAGCCGACGGTATGCAGCAGGTTCATGAGAACAAACGCATCCTCTATTACTACCCCGAGCAGGATGTGGAGTTGCCGATTCGCGACAGCCACTTCTTCGGCTGGTGGCGCTGGTTCCGTGAGGGCGAAGGTGAGATAGGCGACTCGGATATACCGAATACGGTTTGGCGTGTGCAGCCGCGAAACACCGGTTCCGGAAGAAGCGGCACCTACAACTTCCCGTTCCGTATCATCGGTGACTCGGTCAAAGTATGGGACGAGGAAAAGAGAGACTCCGTAAAAGTATTGATGACCATGGGTCGCTATACCGTTTTCCATTACAAGGCGGCAGATTATAACGACAACAAGAAAAATCCTCCCGTCAAGACCGTGCGTGTAGCACCACCGATCACGACGTTCGGCGTGGCAGATGCAAGCAAACCGACGGTAACCTATGCGGCTGAGCTCAGCAACTACTACGACAACCTGCCTATGTCCTTAAGGTACAAGAACCAGGTGGATACCGCGTTGATGGACACCATGTCCGCTATTCCGGAGCCGACGCTTTCGTTGCGTGAGATATTTGAGTTGCGCCCCTGGACGGAAATGGCAGACACGCTGGATCACTACAAGACGCGTATTCCTGACGGAGATGGAGCACATACCAATAAGGAATTCCTCCTGGCGAACGAGAAATACATGGAGGATCACGTCATGATGGCTCCTACCGGCAACGAGTTGTTACTCTCCACAGAGCAACGTTACATCTACGAGCACCTGCAAACAACGAAACAGTCGGAGTCGCTATTAGGCTACTATATGCGCGATGATAACTGGTCGGAAGCCGGTTGGAACGCTACCCGTAAGGATACGATGATTTGGTGCGGCGGTTGGGATGCTACCTGCAAATGGTACACCTACAACCCCAAGACCCAGAAATACTCCGTCTGCAACCACTCGACAACCGTGAGCGACGACTTCCTGAAAGTGCCGGCGAAGCAAAACATCACCAACGGACAGGAATTCGATACCGTCTATTATTGTTTGCGCGCACAAAGTAAGAAGACACTGGCGGATAAAGCAGGCAATGACTCCACCGTGGATGGTGACTATATGTTCAATATCTGCCGCTACAAGTTGATATACCATAGGCCCGGCAAGTACGGTCCGTTGACCGAGACGAAAGACAAGGCAGGAAATACCAAAGCCCTGATCACCAACGACGATATCGAGCAGCACTACGAAGTGCTGGAACGCCTGAATTTCGACTACAACAAGCCGGGACCCGAATATACGATCTATCCCCACCCGCTGCCGTGGGCAGATGCTTCGTACGGCTTCCGACCTGCCCCACAACCGACTGCACGTCCATTCCGACTTCCCGAACCATGGTGAGTACGGACTGATCAACCGCATTCCGACAGCAAGTCATTGGGGGAACGGTGTCACGTCCTATTGGCGTCCGATGGAGCAACACGGAGGAGCTTCCAACGGATACATGATCTACTGCGACGGTATGTCGTCGTCCGGTCAGGTAGCCGCCCTCTCCTTGGAAACCCACTTGTGCTCCGGACAGAAGATGTTCTTCTCCGGTTATGTGTGCAACCCCAGTAGTCAGACCGGCAAGGCGGACCCGAACTTCACCTTTGCCGTACAAGGATCGGTCAACGGAACCGATTGGGTGGATATCACCTCGTATACCACGGGAGGTATCAAGCCCTCGAGCCAGTGGAGCCAGATCTATTTCCCGATCGTCTTTGACGAGAATATCGACTACCGACACTTCCGCGTACGTATCTACAACGTGTCGTCCGATTGGGACGGAAACGACTTTATCATTGATGATATGTGTATCTTCGCCACCAAGCCGCCGTTGATCGCCTATCAGGCCAATACGGCTTGTAAGGAAAAAGCAGACGAGGACCTCCCGTCGCATGTCATCTTGCGTGTGGACTACCAAGGTATCGTAGGTGATGGCTACAACGACACCACCGTATGTTATACCCTCAAGAGCGTCAACAAGGATCGGGTAGTTACGTTCGTATCGATGATAGACGGATATCTGGATCAAGATAAACATAACGATACTATCTACGGCCGGCTCTATATCCCGAGCAAGACCTACGAACCGACAAATCCGGATTCGATCTTCGTCAACATGAACCAACTGATTGACACCTTTGAGGTCTCGTTCGAGAAACACGCAAAGGACGCGGGATACAAGATCTTCAAAGAAGGCTATATCTATGAGATACTTGAGGGCGACATACGTCCCGTCAAGTATGTGGTACATAGTGCAAACGTGAATGCTATTGATACCTTTACCGTCCATATGTCGGGCAACTATAAAGACATGCTCAATAGTATGTGCGGTATGACCAGCCACCTGAAAGTAAGCAACCAGATGGTGTTAGAACTCAACGGCGAGGAGCAACCCACGACCGAGTCGCTCGACCTGTGCGCCAACTCGACCTATGATATCGGTTTGCGTGTCAAGGGTTCGCTCTACCTGGATAGCGTCGCACCGATCAATCTCAACGGCACCTGCGCCAACGACTGGTTGCTGTACGGCGACACAGCCGATCTGACCGGTTCGCCTAAGAGACGCTACGGCTATAAGTACAGCACCATCGTGAAGGTGGTAAAAGATATCCTGCGTTGCGAACCCAAGGGCACCGAGAATGCCAACCAGTTTGCGCCTAACCTCGCCGCCGTCAGCCGTAACGAGATGCAGCGTATCAAAGATGCCGAGAAGGTGGATCTGGATACGACGGCTCATCCATATGACATCCTTGCCGACTTGGTGGACAAAGGATTCTTGACACTCTATCAATCCCAAATGACAGCATCGGTACTATCCGGAGACTCGGTGCAGTATGTCATCTTCCCGATATTGGGTACAGGTACCGACACGAAGCAACACTCGAGCGTGGACGTTTGTCCGATGCCGATTCTGATCAAGCTCAAACCGCAGTCCAGCTCCGCCATACCGCTCATCGTAGGCGGAATGAACCGCAACTCGAGTGAGATGAAACTGCCGGTAGTCGTACTGGCCGATATGAATTTGGCCAACCAGCAAATAACGCTTAAGGTCGATTCGATCATGCCGAATATAGGTATCTCTACGGTCGAACTGCGTACAACCGATGATCCCGATTTCCAAGAGGGATTCCATAAACTGGCCTTGGTACCCGATTTGGATTATCCGAGAGCATCGTACTACACAAAGGGCAACGATATCACCTTGCAGCCGGCAAGCAGCAACAACTATACGATGAAGCAGGGCTATACCTATACCTTTAATATGGAACTGCAAACCCATCTCGGTAAGGACACCTTAGACGGAGGTTGTAAGGTAGGAACTGTGCCGGTTACCATTGCTATCGTTCCGAGTTACCTGCGTTGGGATCCGCAAGACTCGATCAGCGCGCAATGGAACAAGCATGACAACTGGATGGGTATCGACCAGAATAATAACCCGATACACGCCACGGCCCGCTTCGTACCGCTATCCACTACAGCGGTCATCATCCCGGCCATGACCGACGGCAGACCTTATCCGGAACTGCCTGACCTGACCGATCCTGCTACCTACGACTCCGTTAAGCAGGTCGGCTTCGAATATAATAAATGCGACTACATCCGCTTCCTGCCCGGTGCAGCGATGAGGCAGCAACAACGGATGGAATATAGCCAAGCAGTCGTTGATATGTCTATGCCGCATAATAAATGGGCACTCCGTGCAGCGCCTGTGAACGGTATGCTGTCCGGAGATATCTTCATGGCTGACGCAGATCTCAATATGCAGACTTCCCCATGGGAGGTGGGCACTTTCGATGCTGCGGGACGTAACTATTCTACCGGTAATGGCTCCTATTGGCTCTCTGTCTATAGCCGTACTACGGTGGATAAAGGAAACGGCGATAATGTGACCGATACTACCCGTACCGCCGCCGCTGATTGGTCGAAGGTGACCAACGGTATGGATCTGCCGTTACCGCCGGCTTCTGGTTTTGCGATCTATGCTTACACCAAGTCCGGTAGAGGGGCGGAAGTACGACTCCCCAAATCCGATGATATATACTATTACTATTATCCGGATGGAGAGAAGGCATTGGATTACTATGTCTCCGACTTGCAGACCAAACGTACCACTGCCGCCGGAGGCGATGCGTCGAAGGTGGGTAAATTAGCATTTGCACCCGGTGTCTCCGGTACTTCGCAGTCCTATACGATCACCAATGACAATAGTGTCAATACGACTTCCTTTGTCTTTGGTAACCCCACGATGGGATATATCGATATCTGGGGACTCATTGCGGATAACACGGGTAAAGGGCTAAAACTCGAGTTCGATTATGTGGACGCAGGTGGTGTTTACCGGACAGTTACCCAAGCAGCTGCATCTGCTAGTTCGAATTTGATTACAGCCCCGGAGCGCTATCTGCCGCCTATGCACGCGATTGTGCTGAAGAAGAGCGTCGAGGCAGCTAACTCGCTGACGCTGGTTCTTAATACGAACCGAATTGTTACTGATACGAGTCAGATTGACCGTCCGTTGCCGGCACCGGCATCCGCTCCGCGCAAATCGCAAACGGCAAATGACCAATTACCCGTTAACAAGGGTATCATGACCATTACCGCCGTTAATCCCGCTTCGCCCAGATGCACCTCGCGACTGCTCCTCGGACAGGGCTATCACGATGACATCTTAGCCGGAGAGGACGCTACGCTGACTACCGTCAATATCAATAATTATACCAATAACTCGATGCCCGCGACACCCTTCAATATCTACGCCCTTGAGGGATCCGACGGACTGAGTATTGATCTAAGACATGAGGTGCTCAATGTACCTGTCTCCTTCTATATGACCCCGCTGCCGTACGAACCTGTCACCTATCTCTGGTTCACCGGTGTCAATAATATAGATGGCGAACTGGTGCTCTACGATGCGTGGGAAGATACCGAACGGCCTATCATGGATGGTATCCGTATTTATATTGAGACGCCTCAGGTGAGCCACCTCACGCGCTATTATATCCGCCGACCGGGCTATCGGCCTTCTTCCGAGGAAGACCAACCGATTGCTACCTCTCTCGAGGCACCCTCAACGGGAGAAACGGCTATCAAGATTATTAAGGACAACCATGTGTTCATCCTCCGCGATGGACATATCTATACCGTCGTAGGACAGAAATGGAGGTGATTAAATGAGAATGAATACTATTACTACTGGATATACGACTACCTCGTCCGATTGGGGCTATCAGCCGGTGTATAACACATCGGCTAACCCCGCTACGTACCAATCGGAGCCCTCTTTCACCTTCCAATCGACCTCCGCTTTTTTCACACCCGCGAATGCTTCCACGGCAGGACTGAGAAATCGTCCTGTCCTCCGCTCGGAGACAAACCCGTTCGGCGGGACTCCTTCCGGAGAAGAGATTGGTATCCTCCCGGCGAGAAGTCCTATCGGCTCTCCGCTCGCACTAATGGCATTCGCCATCATCTATATCGCTTTCAAAGCGCTCTTATCAAAAAGGTCATTTCCCCGGAAATGATCTTTTTTTGTTTGCGTATGCGCACATGTGCGCGCGTACACGCGCTCCTTATTTATAATATATAGTGCCTTCAATCCCCTCTACACTGCCTCTCATCCATATTCCGCCAAAACACCCCAAAATAGCCCCAAAATGCCCGATTTTGTAAAATGCGTAATTACAGCGTTTTACGTAAAAAAGTGCTAAAAAACACATTTTTCTTATAGGAATATTTTGCTATATTGAAAAAAAGCAGTACCTTTGCACTCGCTTTTGAGAAACAAACGTGTTTCGATTTTCTACCGCAAGGCGCGGACATTAAAATTCAGATTCTCCTACGAGGACCTAATTTTTTTGCGCCAAACTGAAGGAAAACATCTTTGAAAGATTGAAACAATTAGTGTAGTACAAGAACTGTAATAAACAGGTTCCCTAAAGATTCTACACTTGATAAATTCGATTATTCTGAGCTAACTTATAAATTTCTTTTTACAACGAAGAGTTTGATCCTGGCTCAGGATGAA
>CAJOCN010000022.1:29901-31621 GCA_905233255.1 Paludibacteraceae bacterium | reverse complement strand
AAAAACGTGAGGCTTGTTAGCTTCAATTTGGAACCTTAAGGAATTCTGGACGACCTTCTATTACCAAATATCTACCGAACAAGGCTCACGCTTACGCATGAGCACTCAAAAGCCTTGTTCTTGGTAATAGAATCTTAAAAGTGTCCAGTTTTTAAGGTCCCAAGTTCTTAGCTGAATGCTTTATTATTTATGTATGTTGTTTGTCTGTTGTTTTATGCCATAGGCGGTTAGTTTTTATAATTCTATTTTTGCGATAAGATATCCACAAACAGTTGGTTGATGTCTTGAACTGCTGCGTCGATTGCAAAATAATTTCGGTTGACGATCAGCGATACGTAGATGTTATCCGTCTGAAAATCAATCTTGCGAAGAGAGCCGTTATTGGCTTGCTCAAACCAGCGGTCAAACAAACGCTTGCGCGCCATCTCCCGACCATCCGTCACATCACATGTATAGCCCAGAATATAATTCTCCGAATCAAAGAAATCTGCCAGAACCGTGACGATTGTATCTTTTACGCGCTGGTCATACGGAGCGTTCCCTTCCTCTTTTTCAAAAGAGAAAGAATACAACTTATAGAACGTAGCGGGGAACTCAATAAAATAAGCCCTATACTTCAAGCCGTTTTCCGTCTCGAAGTAATAAGTGGCATCATCTGCTTTTCGGAAATCATATGGGCGTAGCGAGTGTAAGTCCACGTTTTTTAGCCTCTGTACTTACATTTTTACCCTGACGAATGCACGCATTCAAGGCCTGCTTGTCTGCCTGCATTTTCTTGAAGAAAGCAGTTGCATCCAATTTGAAAGTTCTTGTCTCCATAGTGCGTGTATTTAATTTTGCTGTGCAAAAGTACTGCTTTTTTTTGACATATGCAAGTATTTCGGCAAAAATCGTTTAGAAAAGTACAATTTTTGTACAATTTCGTGGATTAACTAACGTTATTCCATTTGGGAATATACTGCAGCAACGCTTTGCGCTTGTCTTTCTTCGGTTTAGCGTCTTGGAGAAGGACGATTTATTCTTTCTTAATAAATTTAACGATTTTGGGCTTCCGCTCTTGCTTGGCATCTATTTCCCAGTTGCTTGGGCTGCCTGTTTGGCCTTCAGGAGAAAAGCGACTTGGTTCAAAGCTTGCTCGCGCGTAGCAACAGACGGTGTACGCCCCAATGAGCGGCGAATCTGCAAGGCAGAGGCCTGCATGCTCTTGTTGATTAAATCGATGAATGTTTGCTCATCCATAAAGTATATCGTTTGTATAGTTTGTCTATCAGGTTCTTGACATTTGGAAACCGCGATTTCCAAATGTTCATCGTCTTTGCAAATTCGGCTACAAAATTACAAAAAATAAATGACATACGCAAGCGCGCACGAATTTTTTACTATTTTTTTCGTTGTAAACAGTTCCTTTTCGGTTATCGCTACGCGCCGAATGGGTTTTTGAAGTGACCGAAGGGAACGATTATTTGAGAGCGAAGCGAGTTTTTCTTTACTTATTACTGGTGTTGCGTTAATCGTGCCGCATATGCCTATATCTTCTTGCCCCCCTGCGAAGGACATTATATCTATGCGAAACAGAGGTGATATCGGCTCAATACCGGTATCAAACCATAAGATCACCATACAATCACCATAGGATCACCATAGGATGAATCCCTAAAACTGCACATTGAGTGCTTTTACTGTATATATACATAGTATATATACACTTTTTGCCTGAATT
>CAJOCN010000022.1:510-29876 GCA_905233255.1 Paludibacteraceae bacterium | reverse complement strand
AACAATGAATTATGCAAATAAATCTGCCAAAATGGCAGAGAAAACAGGAAAAGTGCGCAAATATTTGCATATGTCAGAAAAAAGTTGTACCTTTGCACGAATTTTGTGCGCATTCTGCATGACGCGCGAGGAATAAAGAATGAAAGATGAAGAATGAAAGATGAAAAACAGAATAACGAGATATGAATTTTATTGAGATTATTACGAAACTATTCGGCAACAAGGCGCAGAAAGACATGCGCGCCATCCAGCCGTATGTGGACCAAGTGAAGGCGGCGTACGAGCGTATCGACCGGCTGAGCCACGATGAACTGCGTGGCCGCTCGCAGGCGCTGATGGACGAGCTGCAGGCTGCCGTGGCGGGTCAAAAAGCCCGTATTGCGGAGCTCAAAGCCTCTATTGAGGGCACGCCGATCGAGAAACGCGAGAAGATCTACAACGAGGTGGACAGACTCGAGAAAGAGATCAAGGATATCTACGAGGTGAAGCTGACGGAGATGCTTCCGGAGGCGTTTGCCATCGTCAAATCGACCGCCCGCCGGTTTACGGAGAACGAGCGCATCGAGGTGACGGCGACGGAGCTGGACCGCAATCTGGCGGCAGACCCGCGGTTTGATTTCATAGAGATAGAGGGCGACAAAGCCGTCTATCACAACCACTGGATGGCGGGCGGCAACGAGATCACGTGGAACATGGTGCACTACGATGTGCAGCTGTTCGGCGGCGTGGTGCTCCACGGAGCCGTGAAGAACGACAAGGAGCAGCGCGGATCGATCGCCGAGATGGCTACCGGTGAGGGTAAGACCCTGGTGGCTACGCTGCCGGTCTATCTGAACGCCCTGACGCATGAGGGTGTGCACGTGGTGACGGTGAACGACTACCTCGCCAAACGTGATAGCGAGTGGAACGGTCCGATATACATGTTCCTGGGTCTGACGGTCGATTGTATCGACAAGCACCGCCCGAACTCGGACGAGCGTCGTAGGGCGTATGCCTGTGATATCACGTTCGGTACGAACAATGAGTTCGGTTTTGACTACCTGCGTGACAACATGGCGATCAGTCCTCTGGACCTCGTGCAACGCGGACATAACTTCGCGATCGTCGATGAGGTGGACTCTGTCCTGATTGACGACGCGCGTACGCCGCTCATCATCTCCGGTCCTGTGCCGCGCGGCGAGGATCAGATGTTCGATGAATACAAGGACCGCGTGGCGAACCTCGTTCGTCAGCAGACGACGCTGACGACCAAGCTCTTAGCCGAGGCGAAAGCGAAAATGGGTTCGGAGGACGAGAAAGAGAAAGAAGCCGGCGAGCTGGCGCTCTTCCGTTCGTTCAAGGGTATGCCGAAATCGAAAGCCCTCATCAAATACCTCTCCGAGCCGGGCATCAAAGTGCGGCTGCAGAAAACGGAGGAGTTCTACCTCCAGGAGAACGAGAAGAACATGCACATCGCTACCGACGAACTCTATTTCGTGATCGACGAGAAGAACAAGTCCATCGAGCTGACCGACAAAGGTATCGATGCGCTGACCGGTTCGACCGACGACCCGAACTTCTTCGTTCTGCCGGACGTCGGCAGCGAGATGGCGGAGTTGGAGAATGACAAATTACGAATGACGAATGACGAATTACAGCAGAAGAAAGACGATATCCTGACCAACTACAGTATCAAGTCCGAGCGCGTACACACCGTACACCAGTTGCTCAAAGCCTATACGCTCTTCGAGAAAGATGTGGATTACATCATCGACGGCGGCGAGGTGAAGATTGTCGATGAGCAGACGGGCCGTATCATGGAGGGCCGCCGCTGGTCGGACGGTCTGCACCAGGCAGTGGAGGCGAAGGAGAACGTGAAGGTGGAGGGCGCGACCCAGACCTTCGCGACCATCACGCTGCAGAACTACTTCCGTATGTACAACAAGCTCTCCGGTATGACCGGTACCGCGGAGACCGAGGCAGGCGAGTTCTGGAATATCTACAAACTGGACGTAGTGGTCATCCCGACCAACAAACCGATTGCCCGTATCGACATGAACGACCGCATCTATCGCACCAAGCGTGAGAAATACAACGCCGTGATAGACGAGATCGTAAACATGGTGAACCAGGGCAGACCGGTGCTCGTGGGTACGACCTCCGTCGAGATATCCGAGCTCCTGAGCCGCATGCTGACGCTCCGTAAGATCAAGCATAATGTGCTCAACGCCAAGCTGCACCAGCAAGAGGCGCAGATCGTTGCCGAGGCAGGTCGTACGGGCGTCGTGACCATCGCCACCAACATGGCAGGCCGTGGTACGGATATCAAACTGACGGACGAGGTGAAAGCAGCCGGCGGTCTGGCGATCATCGGTACCGAGCGTCACGAGTCCCGCCGCGTGGACAGGCAGCTCCGCGGTCGTGCCGGACGTCAGGGTGACCCGGGTAGTTCCGTGTTCTACGTATCGCTGGAGGACGACCTGATGCGTATGTTCGGCTCCGAGCGGATAGCTTCCGTGATGGACCGCATGGGATTCGAGGAAGGCGAGATGATCGAACACTCCATGATCTCCTCGTCCATCGAGCGGGCGCAGAAGAAAGTGGAGGAGAACAACTTCGGTATCCGTAAGCGCCTCATCGAGTACGACGATGTGATGAACCAGCAGCGTAACCTCATCTACGCCAAACGCCGCCACGCCCTCATGGGAGAGCGTATCGGCGTGGATATAACGAACATGATCTACGAGACCGCGGAGAATATCCTCAACGACGCCAAGTCCGCCAACGACTACGAGGGACTCAAGTTCGATGTGATGCAGGTGTTCGCGATTGAGATGCCGTTTGACGAAGAAGCCTTCAACCGCGGCCGTCGCGCCGAGTTGAGCGAGCAGCTGGCTGAGGCGGCTCTGGAGAGCTTCAAACGCCGTATGGACAAACTGACGCAGATGGCCGACCCGCAGATCCAGTATATCTATGAGACGAAAGGTCAGATGTACGAGAATATCCTCATGCCGCTGACCGACGGCAAGAAGGTCTATAACATCGCCGTCAACCTCAAAGCGGCGGCGGAGAGTCACTGCAAAGAGGTAGTGAAGGAGTTCGAGAAACGAATGTTGCTCTACGTCATTGACGATGAGTGGAAAGAGCACCTCCGTCAGTTGGACGACCTCAAGCAGAGCGTCCAGAACGCTTCATACGAGCAGAAAGACCCGCTGTTGATCTACAAACTGGAGTCGTTCAATATCTTCAAGGCGATGCTGGACAACCTCAACCGCCGTGCTATCTCTATTCTGCTCCGCGGCCAGATTCATGTGACCGAACCGGACCACGTACAGCAGGCACAGCAGCAACGCCGCATGGATTACAGCCGTTACCGCACGCAGAAAGATGCAGTGCAGCAGGCGGCACAGGCTTCCGGCGCAGCGGCTGCCGCAGGACGCGACACTCGTGAGAACGCCCGTCCCGAGCCGATCCACGTGGACAAGAAACCGAGGCCGAACGATCCTTGTCCCTGCGGCTCCGGCAAGAAATACAAACAGTGCCACGGAAAAGCCGGCGCAGCAGGGATTTGATAATTTGAAAATTTGAAAATTTGAAGATTTGAAAATTTGAAGATAAAAGTATCTATCATATCAGGATTGATTTGCGCCGCCATGAATTTGACGGCGCAACAATTATATACCGATACCTTCAAGATTGCAGACCAAAATAAGACGGTTGATATTGACGAGGTGTTGCTCGACCTCGTGTCCCGTCAGAGTCAGACCATTCACGCCAACGACACTACCGACACCCTGACGCTCGCGGAGTTGATGCGGTTGGACTCGCTCCAACGCGAGAAAGCGGAGGTCGATTCGCTGAGGCTGGCGAACGCCGAACTGGCCGTACAATCGATTGAGAAAGTGCCGACCATCTCCATCGAGAAATCGTGGGTGAAAGATGAGGTGGAGGACCGCAACGATGTGCTGGAAGCCATCCGTGCGATGAAATCGCCGTGGCGGCGTGAGGCGACACTCATGGCGCAGATCACTCAGAACTACGTGACCGATAACTGGTATCAGGGCGGTTCATCGTCCTTCGCGGCATTGGGGATCGCCAAAGGACAAGCCAGTTATATCTCCGAACGGTTTACATGGGAGAACTTCGGCGAATGGCGTATCGGCGGCTCGACTGTCTCCGCCGACAGTCTGCATAAGATGAATACGACGGATGACCTCTTCCGCATTTATTCGAAAGCCAACCTGCGGATCATCCCCACGCTCTTTACATCCGTCTCCGCCGAGATTGAGACACGCCTCTTCCCGACCTATAAGTCCAACTCGATGGAACTGAAGGCGGCGCCTTTCTCCCCCTTCCGGTTCAATGTCGGTATAGGTATCGACTACAAGCCGGTGAAAGGACTGTCCATCTCCGTCTCGCCGGTGTCGTACAAGGTGATTCATATCGCTGATACAGTGAGGGTGAAGAGTACGGATTATGGTCTGGAGGCCGGGCAACGGACGCAACATAATATAGGTTCGTCCGTGCGTGTGGAATACCTCTGGAAACCCGTGCGTGAGGTGCAACTGGAGACCAAATTCTATATGTACACCAATTATCATGAAGTAGAGTTAGATCTGGAGGTGAACTGCGATTTCATCATCAACCGCTGGCTTTCCGCCCGTGTGATGCTACACCCGCGATACGATACTTCGGTTATTAAAGACGGCGAAACCAAACCGCGGATACAGTTCCGCGAACTGATCTCCGTCGGCTTTAACCACAGGTTCAGGTAGAAAGTAGAAAGTAGAAAGTAGAAAGACCGCTTCGCTCAAAGTAGAAAGTAGAAAGACTCTAGTTACAGAGTTTCTCCAACTCCAGCCATCTCAAATACCCCTCGTGGCCGTATTTCCAAATATTGTATTTGATTTTGTCCAACGCCACCTCTTCCCCGAGGTGGCTTTTGGAATAGAACTTGTCGGCGTAGCAGATGATTTTTTCCTCAAGGCTCTGCGGACAATAATCGCGCTCGGGAATAGGCAGTTCTTCGCGCTCGATTTGCTCGATGGTAATACCGGTACCGGTGTGCCGCTCGGCTACTAACGCATGTTTGGGGAGCCCCTCGGAACGCAACAACTCTGCGCCTAAGTAACCATGCTCAATGTACTTGTGCGGTCCGTTGCAATAGATCTTAGGTGCCGAGCAGTAGATGATTCCTATATCGTGCAGCATAGCCGCTTCCTCTACAAACTCGCGGTCCACTAATCCTTGCTCCGTCCACTGGGGATGGGCATCCACAATCTGCAGGGCACGGTCGGCAACCTGACGGCTATGGGTGACCAGCACGTGTCTTAACTCCGGCGAATCGCCGTAATACTTATCTATCAGCCCTAAATAATCAATCATCCGTGTAAACCGTTTAAAAAGGATTTGATATCCATGCGTTTCTTGCCGGGAACCTGTAACTCGAGAATGCTTACCGCGCCTTCTTTGCAGGGGATGACCACCTCTCCCTTCCCTTCACGGAGGGGATGGGGGTAGGCTTCGACTTTGTACACCTTTACGTTCTCAAACTGCTGTCCGTGTATCGTGAGGTTCGCCCATGCGGCAGGGTAGGGACTGAGTCCGCGGACGAAGTTATGGACCTCTTCGGCGGTCTTTTCGGCAAACCGGATTTCGCAGTCCTCTTTGAATATCTTGGGGGCCGGACGCATCTCCGCCAACTCGGGTTGGGGAGTGGTCGGGAGGGCGATACCTTTGTTCTCGCAATCGATGATGAGATCCACCGTACGGGTGACCATGGAGGCTCCTAACGCCATAAGCCGGTCGTGCACCGAGCCCACGTTCTCATCCTCGCCGATCGGTATGCGCTCCTGGAGAATCATGTTACCGGTGTCTATCTCGTGCTTGAGCAGGAAGGTCGTTGCGCCGGTCTCTTTGTCGCCGTTCATGACCGCCCAATTGATCGGCGCGGCGCCGCGGTATTGGGGTAATAGCGAGGCATGGAGATTGAATGTACCCAGACGAGGCATCGCCCATACCACCTCCGGCAACATACGGAACGCCACGACAATCTGCAGATCAGCATGGTACGAACGCAGTTCCTCGAGGAATGCTTCGTCCTTCAGTTTCTCCGGCTGGAGAATAGGCAGACCTGCCTCCAAGGCATATTTCTTTACGTCGGAATACTGCACCTGGTGTCCTCGCCCTGCCGGTTTGTCAGGCATCGTGACTACGGCAACCACATTGTATCCGCCTTCTACTAACGCCCGAAGACTCTCCGCCGCAAACTCAGGCGTACCTAAATAGATGATTCGTAAATCCTGTTTCGTCATTTCTTTTTGGTTTTAGTGTTCTTGGGCTCCCTGTATTTCTCCTCCAGGCTCTCCGGCTGCTTGTCGACTACCGGTGAGAGCGGTCTCCTATACGCGCGAATAATAAGGTATATGCCTAAAAGGATAAACGGAATACTGAGCAGTTGGCCCATGTTGAGCAGGTGCCCCGCCTCGAAAGTCTCCTGATCGTTCTTGATAAACTCCAGCATGAAACGCGTGAAGAAAACGATTTCGAGGAACACGCCCAGCAATAACCCTTCCCGCCGCCGTGCGTCCGTGTACCAATACATCGGCCATGTGACGAGCAGCGCTACAAAGCAATAGAGCATCTCGTAAATCTGGGTCGGGTGGCAGGGAACGGTCTGACCGTCACGGACAAAGATAAATCCCCACGGGAGGTCAGTCGGACCGCCGTAGATTTCACTGTTGAAGAGGTTACCCAGACGGATGAGCATCGCCGTGAAGCAGACGCCCACGCAGAGCCGGTCGAGAATCCAGAGCCATGAGGTACCGAACTGCGGGTACCGGCTGAACTTGTATTTATTGAGCAGAACAGCGGCGGTGATAAGACCGATTGCACCGCCGTGGCTACTGAGGCCGCCCTCCCAAATCTTGAGGAGCCGGAGCGGGTTCTCTATATACGGATTGCGGTACGTGAACTCCCATCCGAAGAGGTGCCACGGCTCACCGTATTGGTGCCACTCGTAGAACCAGCAATGCCCTAACCGCGCACCGATAATAACGCCTGCCGCCATCCAGAAAAAGAGTTGGTCCGCCCACTCGGCAGGGCAATTCTCCCGCTTGTACATCCGCTCGTTTACCGCCCAGCAGATATACAGGCCGATAGCCCATAACAAACCATACCAACGTATTCCTCCGTCCCCGATATGAATCAGAACCGGATCAACATCCCATACAATATAATTAAATAGCATTTGAAGATTTGAAGATTTGAAGATTTGAAAATTAGATACCCCAATTTAATTTGGTCCGCAAACTCTTGAGAAAACTATTGTCACCGATCTGTACCACCTTTACGGTGTACGGTGCACGCTCTACATGCAGGCTCATGTCGGTGCTCAGACTTTGGCTGCGGCCATCGACAGAGACCATATAGGCATCGTAGCGGCTGTTCACACGAATGTCGAATTTCCAGTCGTCCGGCATGACAATCGGGCGGACAGTCAGGCTGTGCGGAGCAATAGGCGTGAGGATGATTCCGCGGCTCTGCGGTACTACAATAGGTCCTCCGATAGAGAGGTTGTACGCCGTACTGCCCGTCGGCGTAGCGATGATCAGCCCATCGGAGTGGTAGGTGTGCAGCAACTCGCCATTAACCTTCGTCTCGATAGTGAGCATATTGGTCAAACCTTGTTTGAGGATGGCGATTTCGTTGAGCGCATTGGGTGCCATCACCAGGTCGTCACGTTTGTTACCCTCTTTGTCCAAGATGGAGAGGGATAGTAAGTGGCGGCGCTCAATGGTGTATTCGCCGGCTATCAGTTGTTGTAGTATCTCATCTACATTCTGGGTCTGCACTTCGGCTAAGAAACCCAGGTGGCCGCAGTTAACGCCCAAAATCGGGATATTCTTGTTGCCGATAGCAGCCGCACTGGTAAGGAACGTACCGTCACCGCCTACGGAAAGCGCAAAATCAATCGGCTCTCCATAGACATTCTCCGGCTGCTGCTCACCGTCCCAATTCTCCGGAAAACTGGGGTACTCACGCAGGTCCAACTCCTGCCTCAACTCCTGGGAGAGTAGTACGTGAATGCCCTTCTCCGTCATAAACTGCAATATATGCCGTACCTCAATCAAGGTACTCGGCTTCATCGCATTTCCAAAAATAGCTATAGTCATTGTTCTCAAAACCTTTGCGGGTGCAAAGGTAACATTATTTTTTGATGTGCGCAAATAAAAGACACTTTTTTTAATAATTTTTATTAAAAACTTGCGTATGTGCAAAAAATGTAGTATCTTTGCACACTAATTTGCATATATACGCATAATTTAACCAAATCAATAGTATGAAGGAGTACAATTTGACAGCCAAAATGCGTGCCTATAAATGGGACGAGTTGACGGACGAACAGCGCACTGTTTTGACAGTCGCCAAAGAGCAGGTGAAGCGTAGTTATTGTCCGTACAGCCATTTCCATGTCGGTGCAGGTTTGTTGCTGGAAAACGGAGAAATTATCCGTGGTTGTAATCAGGAGAATGCCGCATACCCGAGCGGTCTGTGCGCGGAGCGTGCAGCCTTGTTCGCCGCCGGAGCGCAGTATCCGGAGGTTCCGGTGAAGAGACTGGGGATCGCTTGTTTTACAGGTGGTCATTTTACCAAAGAGCCGGGTGCACCATGTGGCGGTTGTCGGCAAGTGATGCTGGAGAGCGAGCACCGGTATGGCGGTAAGATGGAGGTGTTGCTGTACGGCGAGGACGAGACATATGTCTTTGAGTCCGCTGCAGACCTGCTTCCGCTGACGTTTGTGAAGGAAAATTTAATAGGTTAATTGAAGATAATAAAGAAAATAGACATTTATCTGCTTCGGAATTTTCTGGGGCTGTTTTTGGCTACTTTCTTTATCGCGATCTTTATCTTATTGATGCAGTTCATGTGGATGCACGTGAACGATTTGGTCGGAAAGGGTATAGGGCTGAGCGTATTGGCGGAGTTCTTCCTCTACGCTGCGGCATCGGTAGTACCGCTGGCTTTGCCGTTGGCTATTCTGCTCAGTTCGCTTATCTCGTTCGGCAATCTGGCGGAGAAATTTGAACTGACGGCGATGAAGGCGGCGGGGATCTCGCTCTTCCGAATCCTGCGCCCTCTGACCATAGCGGTTGCGTTTCTTAGCGTCGGAGCATTCTTCTTTAGTAATAATGTGTTGCCGAAATCGCAGATGAAACTATGGGCGCTTATCTTTTCCCTCCGGCAGAAAAGTCCGGAGTTGCAGATCCCCGTTGGCGAGTTCTACGACGAGATAAGCGGTTATCATATTTATGTGCGGAATAAGGATAAGAACTCGCTCCTGAATATCATGATATATGATTATTCGGAGGGGTTTGAGAATGCGACGGTCATGGTGGCGGATACAGGGCGGCTGACCGCATCGGCGGACAAGCGGTTCCTGATGCTTGACCTGATTAACGGGGAGTCGTTTGAGAACCTCAATCGGAAGCAGCAACGCGCCACCGGTACGACCAAGAATATCCCTTACCGCCGCGAGACATTTGCCCATAAGCGGATAGTTATCGATTTTGCTACGGATTTCAACCGCTACGACGAGTCCATCCTGGAAGATCAGCACGTGAGCAAGAATGTCGCCCAACTGGTGCAATCCATAGATTCGGTAAAAGGCGTTTCGCGCGAACGATGTGCGGAGCAGAGTACCCAATTGCTGGCGGAGCGGTATTTCAGTCGCGAGAATACGCGTAACGTAGTGGTGCCTACTGAACTCACAGACGAAGAGAGGCAGACCTATTCACTGGATTCGCTATGGGCCACAGTCTCTCCTAACCGCTACATGCGGATTCTGTCCATGGCGAGGGAACGGGCACAGAACTACCGCGATCAGATTGATTACAACGCAATCATGCTGGAGGACGCCGACCGGTATATACGTAAGCATGAAATAGAACTCTACCGGAAGTTCACGTTGGCGTTTGCGTGTCTGGTGTTCTTCTTTATTGGAGCACCGCTGGGTACGATTATCCGTAAGGGCGGATTAGGTGCACCGGTAGTGATATCAGTTATCCTGTTTATCATCTATTATATCATTGATAATACGGGATACAAGATGGCTCGCGAAGCGCTTTGGCCCTGCTGGGCGGGAATGTGGCTCAGTTCGTTCGTGTTGTTGCCCACCGGCATCTTCCTGACTTATAAGGCGGCTACCGACTCACCGCTCTTTAACCCGGAAGCATGGACAATCAAGGCAAAACGGTTCTTTTACAGAGTGAAGAATTATGAAAATCAATACAATAGAAGAAGCTTTAGACGACTTCAAAAAAGGTAAGTTCGTCATTGTAGTAGACGACGAGGATCGCGAGAACGAAGGCGATTTCATCATCGCTGCGGAGAAGATCACACCCGAGAAAGTGAATTTCATGCTCCAGCATGGCCGCGGCGTGTTATGCTGCCCCATCACGGAACAGCGCTGCGTTGAGTTAGACCTCATGCACCAGGTAGCGAACAACACCTCGATGCTCGGTACGCCGTTCACCGTCACGGTAGATAAGTTGGAGGGGTGCACGACGGGTGTGTCTGCGGCAGACCGAGCGGCTACTATCCGTGCGCTGGCAAATCCTGAGTCGAGGCCGGAGACCTTCGGTCGTCCCGGACACATAAACCCGCTCTACGCGAAAGCAGGCGGAGTACTCCAACGAGCCGGACATACGGAGGCGGGAGTTGATTTGGCGCGCTTAGCCGGACTATACCCTGCAGCTGCGCTGATAGAGATCATGAACGAGGATGGTACGATGGCACGCATGCCGCAACTACAAGAAGTGGCGCGTGAGTTTGGCCTCAAGATTATTACTATCAAGGATCTGATTGCTTATCGGTTGGAGCACGAGAAACCGCTCCCAACTGTAACAACAGCGCTGGTGGAGAAAGGGGAAACGGTCTTCCTCCCGACGAAGGACGGGGAGTTTATGCTTACGCCTTTCCGTGACCTGACAACCGGTTTGGAACATGTAGTGCTTACCAAGGGCGAGTGGAAGACCGATGAGCCTATCCTCTGCCGCGTACACTCCAGTTGTATGACCGGTGATATATTCGGTTCGCAGCGGTGCGAATGCGGCGAGCAGTTGACGAAAGCGATGCAGATGATCGAGAAAGAAGGCAAGGGCATCATCGTCTATATGAATCAGGAGGGACGCGGTATAGGACTCATGAACAAGATACGCGCATATAAACTCCAGGAGCAAGGCGATGACACTGTAGAAGCTAATATCCATCTGGGCTTCCGTCCGGACGAACGGGATTATGGCGTCGGCGCGCAGATTCTCCGGGAAATGGGGGCTTGCAAGCTGAGGCTCATGACCAATAATCCGGTGAAACGAGTGGGGTTGGAGAGTTATGGCATTGAGATAGTGGAGAATGTCCCGATTGAGATAGCCCCTAACCGCTGGAACGTGCGATATATGCGTACCAAAAAAGAAAAAATGCACCATGACCTCAAACTTGTGTGAGGCTTTGGCACGGAATTTGAAGAATGAGAGTATCGGAATGCCGGTATATCGTAATATCGATATTTCGAGAACTATTTTAAAATCATTACAATTATGAAAAAATTAACTACACTTCTGATGGCGTTGATGCTGATGAGCACAGCGTTATGGGCGGACGAGACAGTAACTGTTTCCGCTAAAAGTACGGACATCTCGGAAGGACTCGATCTGAAGGTTGTAGCTAAACTGTTCGCAGAGGCTAAGAACCTGGAGGAGTTCGAGACGATGCTTAACAACCCGGATAGTGCATTCTGTAACTTGGATCTCAACGGAGACGGACAAGTGGACTACCTGCGCGTAGTAGAGACGGGCGAGGGGAGCAAACGACTCATTGTTTTGCAGGCTATCCTCGCGAAGGATATATTTCAGGATGTAGCCTCTATCTACGTGGAGAAAGATGCGAAGGACGAGGTAAAAGTACAGATCGTCGGTGACGAATATGTCTATGGTACGAACTACGTAATAGAACCTGTATTTGTCTATCGGCCCGTTATATACGATTGGTTCTGGTGCGATGCATGGTACGCATGGAACAGCCCTTGGTACTGGGGATATTATCCCGGCTGGTGGTACAGTCATAGTTGTTGGGCACACGATTGGTATTGGCATCACTGCTATGCATTCCATCATCATCATTGTTGCTGCACTTTCCACCACGCTCCTGTAGTATGCACCGGTTATTATGAGTTAAGCGGCAGAGTATCGCGTAGAGAGTATGCAGTAGCTAACCCCGAGCGCTCGTTTGCCCGCCGTAATATAGGAATGGTCAATGCACGTGAGATCCGTAGTACCAGCAGTGTACGATCCCGTAGCGTAGCTGCGGCAGGTTCCGAACGCAGAGCCGTTAGCGGTGGTCAGCAAATAGCCGCTACGCAACGCACAGCCGCTACCTCAGCGCGTAATACGTTTGGAAGCACCACGCGTAGCAGCGCCGCCCGCTCCACCGGTACATCTACCCGCTCCACAGCAAGTACAGCCACTGCTACCCGCTCCACCGGTACATCTACCCGCTCTACAAGCGCAGTAACCCGTACGGCTACACGAAGCACCGGCAACGTAGGCAGCAGTACCTATAGCAGTTCGCGCTCCGGTAGCACACGCTCTTCCGGCACCCGTACCAGCACTGGTACAAGCACCTACAGCGGCAGCAGCCGTTCGGGAAGCTATGGTAGCGGTCGTTCCGGAAGTACATACAGCGGCGGCAGTTACGGAGGTAGCCGAAGTAGCGGAGGATACTCCGGAGGCGGAGGAAGCGTTCGCAGTAGCGGAGGCGGCGGTGGAGGCGGAAGCCGACGTCGCTAAAGAAGACAAAAAGAAAGGTGACCTGTTCGGGTCACCTTTTTTATGCCATGTTTGTGCTTAGTGAGCTGCAAGCATGTTCTTTGGATCAAGCAGTTGGTCTAACTGCTCTTTGCTCAAGAGGCCGTGCTCCAGCACGAGATCGTACACACCCTTACCGGTCTCCAGCGCCTCTTTGGCAATCTTAGTAGATGCCTTGTAGCCGATTACAGGGTTGAGGGCGGTAACAATACCGATAGAGTGCTTAACGGTGGCAGCATTGTGCTCCGTGTTGATGGTGATGCCATCAATACATTTCTTACGTAGTATCTTCATTACGTTGCGCAGCCATGTGATGGACTCGAAGATACACTCCGTAATAATCGGCTCCATAACGTTCAGTTGGAGTTGTCCTGCTTCTGCCGCAAAAGTAACAGCAGTATCGTTACCGATAACCTTGAAGCAAACCTGGTTGGTAACCTCAGGAATAACGGGGTTTACCTTACCCGGCATGATAGAACTGCCCGGAGCCATCGGCGGAAGGTTGATCTCATGCAGACCGCAACGCGGGCCGGACGCCATGAGGCGGAGGTCGTTACATGTCTTGCTCAACTTGACTGCCAGACGCTTGAGGGCTGCAGAGTAGCTGACATACGCGCCTGTGTCGGGAGTTGCCTCTACCAAGTCGCTTGCGAGCTCGAAAGGCTCACCCGTTAACTCACACATCTTTTTGATACACAACTCGGCGTAGCCGGCGACGGCATTCAGTCCCGTTCCGATGGCTGTACCGCCCATGTTGATTTCATAGAGCAGTTTGACATTCCGGCCAAGGTTGGCTATCTCTTCCTCCAGGTTGTTGGCAAAAGCATGGAACTCCTGACCGCTCGTCATCGGTACTGCGTCCTGGAGTTGGGTACGGCCCATCTTAATGGAGTTGTTATATTCGTCACCCTTCTTGCGGAGCGATTCGATGAGTAACTGTAGTTCGGATACCAATCCCTTGTTCATGCGGATGAACGCGTAGCGGAATGCAGAAGGGTAGGCATCGTTGGTACTTTGTGCGCAGTTCACATGGTCGTTCGGAGAGCAGTACTGATACTCGCCGCGTTGATGGCCCATGATCTCCAGCGCACGGTTGGCAATCACCTCATTGGCGTTCATGTTCACGGTTGTTCCTGCGCCGCCTTGTACCATGTCGGTAGGGAATTGGTCGTGCATGTTGCCGTCAATGATCTCATGGCATGCTTGCGCGATAGCTGCATAAATCTCATCGTTAATAATGCCTAATTCATGGTTTGCCTCTACTGCGGCAAGCTTGATATAGGCCAATGCTACGATATAATCCGGAAAATCGGACATTTTGAGGTTTGATACTTGATAGTTGTTAATACCACGCTGCGTTTGTACACCGTAGTATGCCTCTGCGGGAACTTGGAGTTCACCCAGCAGATCGGATTCAATACGATACTTTTCCATAATATTAGATATGTTTAGTTAATGTTGCCTAACAATGATTTGACGAACTCTACGCGGTTGAAGACCTGCAGGTCTGTCATTTGTTCGCCGAGCCCAATGTACCGCACGGGAATCTTGAACTGATCGGAGATGCCGATCACTACGCCGCCTTTGGCTGTGCCGTCCAGTTTGGTGATAGCCAACGAGGTGACCTGTGTAGCGGCGGTGAATTGCCGTGCCTGCTCAAAGGCGTTCTGACCCGTAGAACCGTCCAGAACGAGCATCACATCGTGCGGAGCGTCCGGCACTACCTTCTGCATCACGTTCTTGATTTTGGTCAGCTCGTTCATGAGGTTGATCTTATTATGGAGTCGTCCGGCGGTGTCGATGAGTACGACGTCGGCGTCATTGGCTTTAGCGGATTGTAATGTGTCGAACGCCACCGAGGCTGGGTCAGACCCCTGTTGCTGTTTGATAACCGGCACACCTACGCGTTCGCCCCAGATGCAGAGTTGCTCCACGGCGGCGGCACGGAACGTATCGGCGGCTCCGAGGTACACTTTCTTGCCCGCTGCTTTGTATTGGTGGGCGAGTTTGCCGATCGTGGTGGTTTTGCCTACGCCGTTCACGCCTACTACCATGATTACATAAGGCTTAGCGGGAAGCGGCGCCTCGAAATCCGGTACGTCGGCTATGTTGTTCTCCTGTAGTAACGAGGAGATCTCATCCACCAAGAGCCTGTTCAATTCTTCCGTACCGATATACTTGTCGCGTTTGACGCGTTCTTGTACGCGCTCAATGATGCGCAGCGTAGTTTCCACACCCACATCCGAGGTAATCAGTGCTTCCTCCAGGTTGTCTAATACGTCATCGTCAATAGTCGATTTACCGGCTATAGCGCGACCGATTTTGGAGAGCACAGACTCCTTGCTTTTCTCCAGACCCTTGTCGAGGGTCTCTTTCTTCTCTTTGCTAAAAAAACTAAAAAATCCCATATAACTTGTAATTCTTTCTCATTTGTTTATAATCTCTCCGCGCCTCACAGACGGCTTTGGCAGAACCGTTTTTCCCGGTGAGCAGGAACATTGCTGCAGCGGCATAGTCCAGTGCCCATCGTAATGTCAATACAAGCCACGGCCAACGCTTGTTCTTGTAGATCATTAGCAGGTTGTTGCGGAAATTGAGGTAGGTCTTTCGCGGGTTGTCGTAACTCAGCGCTCCTCCGCCTAAATGGAAGATTGTACTTTGTGGTACGCAGGCGAGTTTCCATCCCTTGTTTCTCATTCGCCAGCAGAGGTCGATCTCCTCCATGTGAGCGAAGAACGCGGCATCCAAACCTCCGCACTCCTTGTATATATTCGTGCGCACGCACATGCACGCACCTGTAGTCCAATCGATATTCACGATGGTGTCGTACTGCCCTTTATCTTTCTCCACACGTCCGAATCGTCTGCCGCGGCAGTACGGATATCCGAGCCAACTAAGGTATCCACCGGCGGCTCCTGCGTGCTCAAAATATTCGCGTTGCCGGTCGCTGCGCACTTTGGGTTGTACGGCGGCTACCTCCGCATGAGCATCCATATAGGTAAGTAGGGGTGTGAGCCAATGGGGAGTGACCTCAACATCGGAGTTTAGCAGTACTACATAGTCACTATCTACCTGTCCAATTGCGCGGTTGTAGCCTTCCGCAAACCCATAGTTCTTATCCAGCACAATGGTCTTGACGGCCGGAAACTCGCGTGTTAGTACCTCCAAACTATTGTCTGTAGAGCCGTTGTCCGCAACGATGACCTCACAGCCCTCGTCCGTCGTGTGTTGAACGACCGAAGGCAGGTATCGGCGTAGCATCCCGGCTCCGTTCCAGTTTAATATGATTACGCTACATTTCATTCGTTCTTTTCCATTTAAACCGATTGTGGCTCCACAACCAGAGTGCAGGGTGTTCCTTTATGTTCTGCTCCAACATGTGTGCGTAGGCTGTTGTGATCTCTCCTTCTGCCGTGTCTTGCGGTGTGATGGTGATGAGGTCAAACCGCGAGACATAGTACCCGCGTTTAGGGCGCTCTACGTGGAGACAGAACACAGGGTAGTTGAATTTCTTGGCCATCATTTCTCCTCCATCCAGGAAACCTGTCTCCTGGTTTAAAAACGTTACCCACGTCCGTGTCACTTCGGGTCTGGGTTTCTGGTCTGCAATCAGGCCTAATACAATAGGGTGTTTGGCAGCCCGGTATCGTACCATCTCACGCAGGATTCGTTGTTTCTCCACGCACAAACCGTCTCTTTTGCTGCGTACGGAAAGCATTAGATCGTCCATTGACGTACTCTTGAGTTTCCGGTATACGTTCAGTTCGGTTATATTCGGTTCAAACCATTGCTGGCATGACGCTTTCCATTCCCAGTTGCCCATGTGTGCCATCATCACAATACAACCGCCGTACTCTTTTGCCGCATTATTGACGACCTCAGCGTTCTCAAAGATTTCCCGCTCCCTCAGTTCGGTGTTTGTGCGGCTCGCACCATAAATGGTTTCCACTATAGTGTCGCAGAACTGGTGGTAAAACTCGCGGGCGATCTGTTGCCGCTCGGCCTCCGTTTTCTGAGGAAAAGCGAGTCGCAGGTTCCGGGCTACTATCTTTCTCCGGTAGCGCACTACATATACCATAATCGGGTAGATCAGCCAATCCGCAAAGAAGTAATGTACGCTTAGCGGCAGACGGGATAATATATTCACCAGCGCCTTTAGCACAAAATCAGTATTGCTACGTATATAAGAGCCACCGGCGCGGCGAGCAGGATTGAATCAAAACGATCCAACACGCCTCCATGCCCGGGCAGGAACTTACCACTATCCTTCACGCCAATGGTGCGTTTGAAAAGGCTCTCCATAAGGTCTCCCAGCGTACCAAACCCGCTGACGACAAACGCAAAGCCGGCGGCGATGAGTAGCTCATACCCCTCTTTGGTAATGGCTTCGAACCATCCGAAACGGTTAAGTATAAATGCTGTTCCGATTGTGAACGCCAGGCCGCCGAACAACCCTTCCCAACTCTTCTTCGGGCTCACACGGGGGAACATTTTATGGTTGCCGCCCGGGAGTTTGGAACTCAGCATCCCCACGCAGTAAGCGCCCGAGTCGTTGACCCAAATCAGCACAAAGACCGCTAACAGCAAGTACGGATCTATGTGGCAAAGAACATTCATCAGCGCAAAAGGCAACGCAATCATGATTTGCCCTACGAGGAAATGCCCCCATTGGATAATCGGATTGTTGTTCTTGTCCCACAACTCAGCGATTAGTACGCCGAGCGGCAGGAATAGCGTGAGAAGTGTCCAAGGGTTCAAATGCCCGTAGAACCATACGGTCACCAACGGGAAGACGCAGAGCACGGCACTCATTTCGCTGAAAAAGTCCATGGTACAACGCGGATGGGTCAAACTGTTGTATTCACGCAGGGCTAAAAAGGCAAGCGTAATAGAAAGGGCTAAGAAAATAATCTCGTTGTATAGAATACTGCCTACCACTACACCCACATATACAGCCCCGCTAAGGGTACGTTTCCAAAATTCACTCATAAATCTCTTAATTTTTGCCACAAAATTACAACAATTTTTGCACATGTGCAAATATTTTCGTATCTTTGCATCGTTTTTTTGAGAATATATGGAAAATAACACAATTGAGATGGCTCTCTTGGAGCCGGAAGAGCGAGAATTAGTAGATTTTATCTACGGTGCCATTCCCACGGAAGATCGCGGTGCATTGACCGCTGATGATATTTTGTTTGTCCTCGATGCAATGGACGATTACCTGGAGGAACAGGGGCTCGTGCGTGTCGATGAGGAGACGGGTGAGATGGAGTACCTCGACGGCGAGGTAGATGAGACGGAGCAATTGAACTACGTGCTCGCTGCCGCCAAAGAGGATAAACGCACCATCACCGGTGTGCAGATCCAGTTGATACAAGATGCCGAGCTGCAGTTCGGTATTCAGAAAGGTTACTACGCGGAGGAGTAAAAGGTGGGAAAGATAGCTACTATCGGTTTTTTCGATGGCGTCCATAAGGGGCACAGGTATCTCTTTGAACAGCTGCGTAAAGCCGCTGATGAGCGTGGTTTGGAGCCGCTGATTGTCACTTTCCGCGAGCATCCAAGAGCCGTGCTGCAATCCGATTATATACCGCAGCTCTTGACCTCTGTTGAAGAGCGGGAAATCCTATTAAGTCGTTTCGGCGAGGTACTTATGCTCCCTTTTGCGGAGGTCCAACCTCTCACTGCGGCTGAGTTCATGACTTATCTGCGTGATCGGTATGAGGTCACTACTCTTCTCATGGGGTACGACCATCGTTTCGGCTCCGACCGCCTCAAGCATCCGCAGGATTACCGCCGTGCCGGAGAGCAATGCGGAGTGGAGGTATTGACGTCCGGTGAATATATAGACAGTGAGTGGCACGTTTCTTCCACTGAGATCCGTGCGGCTCTGGAGGAGGGGCACATTGTGATGGCGAACGATCTGCTCGGGCGTCCTTATTCCATCCTCGGCGAAGTTGTTCATGGTAAGGGGATTGGTCACACCATCGGTTTCCCGACGGCTAATATCCGTCCCGTTGCGCCGGAGAAGATTATACCTAAAAGCGGTGTTTATATGGTGAAGGTCAATACGCCTTTCAACGACGACACTTCCGCCTTTGCCAATATTGATGCCAACGGGCTGATAGAGGTGCATATACCGACCTACAAAGGCGGAGACCTCTACGGGGCGCAACTCAAGGTGCGTTTCATCCGTTTTATACGCGATGAGAAACATTTCGAGTCGCTGGAAGAACTGAAAACGCAGATCAGGGAAGATATTGATAGCATCCTGCGTCCGGTTTAGTCCCGGCGCGTGAGACGCCGTTTCTATCCAGCGGGTAGGGGAGAGCGGCTATCGAATCGCCTATACCGCGCAGCGGTGACAAACTATCCGGACGGAAGTCATAATAGACGTATTCCTTGTATTTATAGAAATCCTTGACGAAGACGGCAGTGGTATCTGCCGTTTTTTCGTAGTATGTGTTCTGCTCTGCATGCGGCATCCGCAGAGTGTCGGTCTTGAGGTAATTGCCTTTGAAGACGCCCGGGTAGTACCGGTCAAAAGGCGTGGCTACCACTATCTGGTTCGCCGTATAACCGGTAATGACGGAGTTGTAGAACGAGGTGATGGTTCGCGGTTCGCTCTTGCTCAAATTGTCAATATATACGGCGGCTACGTTCTCTTTGGACGCCGACTGGATACGTATGTTCGTGTGGCCGAAATAGGAAGCAATCGTGGTGTGTACGAACTCATGCTCGCCGCCCTCGCAATAGACGCAATAGGAAGCGCAGTTACTGATCTCGGTGTTCGTCACCAGTGCATCCACGTGGCTCAGCACGAGTCCGTAGAGGTTATGGTTATGTATCCTGCAACCGTCCATCCGGAGGCTCGGCAGTGTGCCGGTGCATGTGCTTGTACAAGCCAAACCGATTGTACCGGAGAGAATGTCGGTATAGCTGATCTGATAATCGCGCGGCGTCTCGCTTTGCAGGTACACGCCGCCCCATGAACCGCCGGCATAAAGGTACGGTACGGAGTCAAAGAGGTTGTCGAGCCTGTCTCCGCGGATGAGAACAGGTGTTTCCCGAGTGCCCTGTGCATGGAAATCACCCAGTGCATATATGGACGCACCCCGGTGCATGTATAGCTGCGCACCGGCGTCAATAGTCAGTGCGCCGCCGATGATGAGCGTGTCGAAGATGATATACGGTTTCCCGGCTGTAAAGGTATAGTCGCCGGCAATCTCGGTCCGTTTGCAGCCGGGGCTGCCGATCCGAGTGGCGTTCTGTGCATAAGCTTCCAACACTACCTCCTGTGTCGTGCCGGCGGCGAGGTGGAAATGGATCTTATCTTCTACCCGGATAGTTCCGTTCTCGGCCATTGGGCCGAAATCCGTCACGCGTATGAAAACGAGCAAACTATCTCCGCCGTATATGGTGAAGTTCTTGAGTCGTGCGAGATCCGCTTCGCCATCAATATTGATGCGGAAAGCCTCGCCTTCCTTCATCCATACGCTCTCTATGACCACGGCGTTCGTGTTCGGGTTATAGACCATTAGCTGCTTTGTGGCGCTGCCTTGCTCGGTGAAGAGAGTGTCGAAACGAATGGTATCCTCCGAGAACCTGAGACGCAGCGACGGATCATCGCTCACTTGGTACTCACGGCAGGAGAACAGCGTGCACGCGCAGAGTAATATAAATAGGTACTTACGCATTACTCGAAATTAAAAGTCAGACATACGCAGTGACTCGTCAGTCGCGAGATAGCATCGGAGTAGAACGCGTCTTGCGGTGAGAGTTCCATACGTCCTGCCGAGGGACTTAACTGGTTGGCAAAACCGATGCGGTAGGTGAGTTCAGGGCAGAACTTAAACCATCGGAAATAGAGATCTACTCCGAATCCTACCTCGCAGAAATAGTCGTTTACGTTCAGCAGAACGGGTTTGTCTCTGTCGCGGCTCACGTTGAACGATGCACCGCCACCGGCAATCACGTACGGCCGGTAGTTACCCTCGCGTTGTGCGGAGAACTTGAGGTATAGCGGCAGATAGACCGGCATGGCTAAAACATCGATATTCGGTCCGGTTTTACCCGGCGTACCCATAACGGGTTTGCCGCTCTCGCTCTTGTAACTGAGCGTACGGCTGGTGAACTGCATACCCGGACAGAAACGCAGGTTGAGGAATCTGGCCAATCTCAGGTCGGTGATAAAACCAACGTGGAAACCGGGCAGGATACTACTCACCCGCACGTGGTATATATCCGTCTCACCGGTGAGCGGGTCGGCTATCGGCAACTCACTGTCCGTCACGCCGAAGGACGCAAAGTTAACGCCTAACTGGAAACCGAAGTGGAAGAGTTTGTCATCCACGTACGGTCTGTTTTGCGCCTTTTGGGCGTTGCAAACTGAAAACTGAAAACTGAAAATTGAAAGGACTATTGTCAACCCTACCAATTTTTTATATATCATCTTTTCATCTTTCATCTTTCATCTTTCATCTTTCATCTTTCATCCTAATAGTCGCTGCTGCTATTGCCGCTATCATCGTAATCGTCTCCTCCTCCGCCGAGGTCGCCGCCTTCTTTGCCGCGGCGTTTGCCTTGCTGGTTGCCGAAGTTATAGGTCACGGTGAAACTGATGGAGCGGCTGTGCCATCTGTTCTCGGAGAACTGCCAGAAGCCGTCGCCCCACGTGGTATTACGCCTTGCGCGGCTGTCAAGCAAGTCGCGTACGTTGAGCGCGAGCGCCAGCTGTTTGTTGAGGAAGGTGTGTCTCAGACCTATATCGATGGAGTAACTGTGACTGGTCGTTCCCTGCGCTACTACGCGTGGAGAGCGGTAGTTGGCGGAGATCTGTCCGCTGAAGTTCTTGGTGAACAGGAACTGCGCGTTCACCCTTACCGAGCCGGCGAAGATATTCTGTTGCGGCAGGTTAACCGGGATCTCCACGCCCTGATACATGATTGTCTGATCTACTTTCGCTACGTTGTTCCAATAGAAATTGGCGGAGGTAGTCAGTTGCAGCAGTTCTCCGAAGAGCCGGTTCTTGGCTACCACCTCAACACCTAACTCCTGTCTTGTGGCTACATTGAGGTAGGTGTTTTTCATTACTTCGCCGTCCATGTATTTCACGTTCTGCACAGCGCCCTCTCGGTATTTCCAGAACACGCCGGCGGAGAGTGTATGTCGCTCCCAAGTCTTGAGGTAGTTTAATTCCAGATTGTTGGAGTAGGCGGGTAACAGATCTACGTTACCGTAACTGATATTCGTGCTATCCGAGAAATCCATACGCGGGTTAATCTGGTGTCCCCACGGCCTGTTCACGCGCCTCGTGTAGTTGAGTTGCAGCTCATGTCCGTTGCCGAAATCATAACTGATATACGCGCTTGGGAAGAGCTGGAAATAGGCGGTATCTTTCTTGTTCGGGAAAGCGGCATAGGAGTCTTGTATTGCGCCGTTCTCGTCCTTGTAGTATGAGTTGAGGTGACGCATGTAGTACTCGCCGCGCAGACCTACCTGGATTGAAAGCTTGTCCCAGAAGCGGTTGCCGTAGGTTATATAGAGCGCGTGGTTTTGCGTCAGACCCTGGAAATCCGCATAATAGGCAGGGAGTTCGGTACTCACGCCTTTGTTCGTGTTATGGGCGTTCGCGAGGCTGTTGTTCCACGACCGAGTGTAGTCGTATCCTGCCTCCAGACGGCTCTGTTGGGTCGGTTTCCATTCGTAGTCGGCTTTGATCTCGATGCTTTGATCCTTGCTCAGGCTCGTCTGGTCCTGGTACGTAGTGTCAAACCGGTCAAAATCGAGGTTGTGGTCAATCTGGGTGTAGTCGGTATATTGGTTGAAGCCGAAGTTGTTATACGTACCGCTGACGTATAGTTTGTGGTTGTCCATCTCGAAGGTATAATCGAGTGTCGCATTACCTCCGGGGTGGGAGCCGTTGCCGTTTTGGTCGCGGGTGTAGTCGCGTAGCATCGTGCCGTCCGGTGCGGTCAGTTGGTAGAGACGATGGTTGGTGTTGCTCATCTTAAAGACCTTCGGGTCGCTCACCATACCAAATCCCGACACACCGATTGTGTGTCCTTCCGCTACATGGAAATTGAATCCGGCGCGGGCGAACATACCTCCGCCGCGGTGGGTCTGCTGACCTTCCTGAGTCAGGTGGCTGACGATCATCGAGGAGTCTAATTTCTGCGCTCCTGTGCCGGAGAGATTGTACCGGTCGGTCTTACTGCCGCCGTTGCTGATGTGGTAGCGGTAACCCACATTGAAATAACCGTCCACCGGTCCGGCGTTGAAATTGATATTAAATCCCACGTTGGCTCCCGGTGGTACGTTCCACGGCGCAGCTAACGAATAGTCGATACCCGCTTGTACCGAACCGTAGTAACCTGCCGTGCGGTCTTTTTTCATGACGAGGTTGATGATACCCGAGGTTCCTTCCGGCGAGTATTTGGCGGAGGGGTTGGTAATGATCTCGATCTTCTCGATCGTACCGGCAGGCATCTGTTGGAGTACTTGTCCGCGGTTGTCGGAGTTCAGTCCGGCTGGTTTGCCGTTGATCCAAATCTCCACATCCTCACTGTTGCGAAGCGAGATCGTACCTTCCTGGTCCACATCTACGGACGGGATATTCTCCAGTACGTCGGTCACGGACGCGCCGGCGGAAGCTATGTTCTGATCCACGGTGAAGACTTTCTTGTCCAGCTCGAACCGCATGGAACTACCTTGCCCCACTACTTCTACGTCTTGCAACACTTGTGTGTCTTCCTTGAGGGAGATGCGCCCCACGTTGAGTGTCTTGCCGGCTACGGTAATCTCTTTGCGGCTCTCCGTGTAACCCATAAACGAAACGACCAGCGTGTACGTACCGTCCTTGAGGTTCAGAGTGAACGTGCCCGCGGCATCGGTGATTGTACCGGTCACCAATTCTTCTGATGGCTGACTGCTGCCAGCTGACGGCTTCACGACACTAACGTTCGCATAGTCGATGGCTTGCTTAGTACCGAAGTCAACCACCTTTCCGGTAACCTGCACAGCGTATGTGCTTACAGCCATCACCAGGAGCGAAATAATTATACTTAGTCGTTTCATTGTTGTTTTAGGGTTGCGTAAGGATCCATTCTACGGCTTGTAGGTAGCCGTCTGTTCCTTTTCCTATTATATTGTGCGCGCACACGTCCGTGAGGAGACTCACTCTTCGGAACGCCTCGCGGCTGTGAATATCGCTTATATGGACCTCAACGACAGGCACTTCGCTCTCCTCCACGGCGTCGCGTAGCGCTACGCTCGTGTGGCTGTATCCACCGGCGTTGAGCACAATGCCTTGAACATCATTAAGCGAAGCGTCACCATTGAGCACAATGCCTTGAACATCATTAAGCGAAGCGTCACCATTGAGCGGCATAGCCGCGCTCATTCCATCATTCGCTCCCTGTATCCAGTCAATCAGGTCTCCCTCGTGGTTGCTCTGCCGGTAGATAAAATGCACGTCAGGCCATTTTCGCTGGATTTCCAGCAAAATCTGTGCCATCGTCTTTGAACCGTATATCTCGGGCTTCCGCAGCCCCAAGCGGTTCAAGTTCGGTCCGTTGATTATTAGAATCTTCAAATCCTCAAATCTTCAAATCTTCAAATCTTCAAATCTTCAAATCCTTATCTCGCCCCGTTAACCGCAAGCAGGAACTCATCGTTATCCTCTGTGCGCTCCATATAGGACTTGAGTTTCTCCATCGCTTCCTGTCCGCTCATGTCGCTGAGCATCTTACGTATCTGCCACATGCGGCTCAGTACGTCCGGCGGCAGCAACAGGTCGTCGCGGCGAGTGCTGGAAGCGGGTATGTCAACGGCAGGGAAGATACGCCTGTTAGCGAGCTTGCGGTCGAGCTGCAGCTCCATGTTACCGGTGCCTTTGAACTCCTCGAAGATCAGGTCGTCCATCTTGCTTCCGGTCTCGGTGAGGGCGGTAGCGATGATGGTGAGCGAACCACCGTTCTCGATGTTACGGGCTGCGCCGAAGAAGCGTTTGGGTTTGTGCAGCGCTTGTGCCTCCACACCGCCGGAGAGCACTTTTCCGCTCGACGGAGCTACGGTGTTGTAAGCACGTGCCAGACGGGTGATCGAGTCGAGCAGGATGACGACGTCGTGACCGCTCTCCACGAGGCGTTTGGCTTTCTCGTGAACGATATTAGCCACGCGTACGTGGTTGTCCGCCGGCTCGTCGAAGGTCGAGGCAATCACCTCGGCATCTACGCTGCGCTGCATGTCGGTTACCTCCTCGGGACGCTCGTCGATGAGCAGGATGATCATATACACCTCGGGGTTGTTCTTGAGAATCGCGTTCGCGAGTTCCTTGAGCAGAACGGTCTTACCGGTTTTCGGCTGGGCTACGATCAGTCCGCGCTGGCCCTTGCCGATCGGCGAGAAGAGGTCTATCATACGCACGGAAAGCGAGTCGTTATGCCCCGTGCAGAGTTTGAATTTCTGATCAGGGAAGAGTGGGGTAAGGTTCTCGAACGCCACGCGTCTCTTGGCTTTCTCCGGCTCCAGGCCGTTGATGCGGATCACCTTGTCCATGGGGAAGAACTTATCCGGCTGCGGGTTGACGCGGATGGTACACTCGACTGTGTCGCCCGGCTTGAGACCGTACTGACGAACCTGATCTTTGCTCACATATACATCGTCCGGTGAGGGCAGGTAGTTGTAGTCCGCCGAACGCAGAAAACCATAGCCGTCGGGTGCGCACTCTAAGGTACCCATCGCTAACACGTGTTCGCCGAGGTCCGGGAGTACATATACGGGTGCCTGGGGCGCCACCTCTTTCGCCTCCTCTTTCGCTTCTAACCTTTCGCCTTTCGGTTCTTCTGTTTTTTCAACTTTCTCTTCGCCTTTAACCTCTAACCTTTCACCTTTCACCTCTACTTCGCCATTCGCCTCCTTGGGGGCTTCCTTTCTCGGCCGTCCGCGTTTCTTCTTCGGTGCCTCAGTTTCGGCATTGGCCTCGCCTTTAACCTCTAATCCTTCGCCTTTCGCCTCTAACCCTTCGCCTTTCGCCTCATCTTTCGCCTCTAACCTTTCACCTTTCACCTTTAACCTTTCACCTTTAACCTCTAACCCCTCGCCCTGCACTGCCTGCACGGTTTTGTTCGGCTTATGGTTATTGGCGTCGAGTTGTTCCTGCATCCGGTCCATCTGCTCTTTCTCGTTGCCCACGGTAGCTACTACGTGCTCGGATTTGAGGTTCGAGGTATCAATTTTCTTGGCGGTGGCTTTCACGCCGCGTTTGCGCTCCCGTTTGGCAGGCAGCCCGGCTTCGGCGCGTGCGTCCTCTTTGGCTTGCACCACGGCTGCACGTTTGTCTGCCTGCGCATCTAAAATAGCGTAACTGATCTCGCGTTGCGATTGACTACGACGGGGATTAAGACCCATCTCTACGGCAATCTCGCGCACTTGGTCGAGCGTCATGCGCTCGAGTTTCTGTAATTCGTATTGCATAAACTTAAATAAGATATTTTCGTGGAGATATTTGATAGAAAAAGACTTCTTCTACCAAATTCGCTGCAAAGGTACTGCTTTTTTTTGGATTATGCAAACGCGCACGCATTTTTTTATAAAAAAAGTGCTTTTTTGAATAATTATGAATTGTAAATTGTGAATTGTGCATTGTGAATTGTGAATTTTTTTGTACCTTTGCACCCGTAATTTGTAATTTTTATGATCATCTATTTCTCCGGCACTGGTAACAGCCTTGCGGTAGCTCGGCATATATCTGTGGCTACAAACGACCAAGTTATGCCGCTTACCGAAGCGGTGCGTGCTGATCTTACCTCGGAAAGGCGTATAGGTCTGGTCTATCCGTCCTACGATTTCAATGCACCTCCTGCGGTGCGCTCCCTTGTGCCGCGGCTCAGGATAAACAAGCAGGCGTATGTCTTCATTATTATTCCCTGCGGGGCGCAGGCAGGCAACTCCATCTGGTCTGTCCGACGTCAGCTGCGCGAGAAAGGGATCGATGTATCGTACAGCCATAAGATCCGTGTGCCGGATAACTCCGCCATCGTTTTTGGACGCAACCCGAATGACCAAGAATGGAAATTCAGCCGTTTTGCCGACCGGCTCGCCACCATTACAGCTGATGTGCAGGCAGAGCGCAAGGGACTGCATTTCGCGTGGTGGAGTCCTCTCGCATGGGTTATGGGTACGGAGCGGATGGTGCAATGGATGCTACGCACGTTCCGTCCGTCGGTTAACGAAGAGAAATGTATCGGTTGCGGAATCTGCGCACGCGTGTGCCCCATGCGGAACATCGCGGTGGACGAAAAAGCCGGCATCGGTCCGCACTGTACCGCCTGTCTGGCATGCCTGCACGCATGTCCGCAGCAGGCTATCGAGGTCGGCGGCAAACCTTCTCTCCAGGCGCATCAATACCGCCATCCGGAGGTCAAACTGAAAGACCTTTTCCGAAAAGAATGACTTTTCATCTTTCATTTTTCATCTTTCATCTTTCATTTTTCACTTTTCCCTTGCGTATGTCAAAAATTCTTCGTACCTTTGCACCCGCAAAGTTCGCGTGCGGGGCGCAAATATGTTTTACACTGAGAATAGAAGAATCCCAACTCCGGATGAGTATAAAGAATTGACAGAAATGCATTTATACGCAGCATAGAGTATGGATAATAACAATTGGCATTGGCAGGAGAAAGGAATGGCATGGTATGGCATTGGTATATACCACGTCACGTTGGTAGTGCCCAGTCGAGAGCCGTTGTTGGGTAAACTGATCATTCCAGAGAATGATCCTAAGCAGGCAATAGTAGAGCGAACAAATTTGGGTAATGCGCTGGTGGAAAAATTACTGAGTCATCCATCGTATTATCCAGAGATACGTATCCTGCAATTCTGCCTCATGCCTGATCATCTGCATGCAATCTTGCATGTTACACAGCCGATGGACACCAGTATACGTTCCGTTGTGCGCAGCCTTTGGCAAGGAGCAAAGAAACTTGGCAAAGCATATTCTTTGTCCCTTGCTCCCGAATCTGATTCGGGGACAAACAACAAAGAGGAGCAATATCCATTCCCAATATTTACAGAACGACCTTTCATCCGTGTACTTACACACCAAGGGCAGTTACAAACGATGTATGATTATATCCGCATGAACCCGCAACGCCTCGCTACCAAGCGGATATACCCGAAATTATTCTGGGTACAGGATAATATAGAAATTTCTAAACGAACATACAAAGGTGTCGGTAATGCAGAGTTGTTACAACGGACGCAGTATATGCCCGTTCATGTACGCAGAACGATGATAGAAGAAGCGGAGCATGGCGATGATAAACGGCTACGCGATTATATGAACGGCTGTGTTCTCGCTGCACGACGCGGAACCGTTCTTGTCTCACCATTCATCAGCCAACAAGAACAGGCGGTGATGGCAGTGCTGCTGAAGGAGGGACATCCATTCATCTATATTGCCGATAACGGCTTCCGGGATTATTATAAACCGCAAGACAGCCTGTTTGATGCCGTTGCAGCCGGACATGTGCTGATACTTAGCCCATGGGAATACGACCCGCAAAAAAAGCATGTCAGCCGTGCTGATTGCGTGGCGATGAATCAGATGGCAGAAGAAATCTGCACTTTGTCCCTTGCTCCCGAAAACAGAATTTTTCAAAAATCTTCATTTTTTAACGAAAATCGGGATTTTGAGAAAAACTGCCCCGCAAGCCGCGTAAAATAAGGGCAAAACCCGAAGCCCATCTCAGACGAAAAATCGCGCCTCGCGAGGGTACGCCCGAAACCGAATTTGCACATATCAAAAAATGGTTCGGGCTCAAATATTGCGTCCGCAATTTCACCATGGCACGCAATAAATAATTTCTTTACTCACGGGAGCGATTATTTCGTTTTCTTTCGCTGAAAATTTTCGCTTCTTTTCGCTTTTCTTTCGCTTTATTTCCTTTTATTTCCATAATGCAGTCACCATTTCCGTGGCTGCTTTTTTTGTTATACCTTTGCACCGGATTTCCAAAAATTGTCTTCAATTGTCTTTAATTGTTGACCACGAAAATCTGTTTAACCCGCGAAAGTTTGTGTGTCCGCACGTGCAATGAGTGGCCACTCGCATACAACCCACGCACAAAACTTTTTACTATTATGACAACCAATTATGAAGTAATCGACCAATTTTTCGCTGCGCAAGTAGCATGTAACGAATCCGAGGCAACCCTCAAAACTCTGCGTCCGCAGGTGGAAACCGCCGTACAGGCGCTCATCAAAGAGCAAGGCAAGCCGTCCGACCCCTTCATCGAGCGCGAACAAAAAGCATACAGCGAAAGCAGATCGTTGAGCTTTCAAAAAGAAAGCGAAAAAGAAAGCGAATAAGAAAAAAAGAAGCAAAAAAAGAATTAATAAAGAAAAAGTTCCTCCTCCTTATACACCCGAGGAAGAGGAAGAAGAACTTAAATTTATGGATTTTAAAGATTTTTGGCCTTTGGTGGCTACACGTGGTAGAGTGGCGCATTTCTATCAATC
>CAJOCN010000022.1:0-410 GCA_905233255.1 Paludibacteraceae bacterium | reverse complement strand
ACGAAGCATGGGATAAAGCCAAAGAGTGTGCGGCATGCACTGGATTGGTTCTTTCACGAAGCCAAGAAACGGAGAAAATACGATTTTTTGCAAAAATTTTCACATGAAATGGAACACTAAAATCGTTTTCGTATTATCTTTGCAGCGGATTTTGATTATGAGACATGGCGAAAGTAGAATTAGAGCACCCGATAGCATATCTGACGGGGATGCTGATACGAAGTGATCCGTATTATTTCAGGCGGTATCCTAAGTCAGGCGGCGGGTATATGCAGATAGCGCAGGCTCGCCCCGACCGAAGCGGGCATGTGGCTATACCATAACCAACTCAAAATAGAATTCGAGGAATAAACATTATTAACAAAACAAATCTTAACTATGAGTAAAGTACAATTGACCGGAGCATTTGC